>JACZJD010000340.1 GCA_014860725.1 Aquamicrobium sp. | reverse complement strand
CAACTGCTCCATCAGCGCGTCGTCGTGGTCGGCCAGCGCCTCCAGCATCGAGAAGCGGGCCTCGATCTCGCGCGCCTTCTCGTCGTCGGGGATGTCGGCGACGGTGCTCTCGGCATGCTCCTGGTAGATGTAGGCGCGCTCCAGCGCGAGGTCGATCGAGCCGACGACGATGCCGTCCTTGCGCAGCGGTATCTGGCGCAGGAGCAAGGGCGTGGAGCTCGCCGGCTGGAGCAGCTTCAGCGTCTCGCGCACGCCGGTCGTCGCCTTGTCGATCTTGTTGAGGAACAGGACGTGCGGCACGCCCATCTCGTCGAGCTGGCGCATGATGAGCTGGAGCGCGGGAATCTTCTTCTCGTCGGGCTCGGCGACGACGATGGCGAGGTCGCAGGCGGCGAGGATCGGCTGCGCCTCGAAGGCGAACTCGATCGAGCCGGGGCAATCCACGAAGGTGATGCTCTCGCCCATGAATTCCGCGGTGGCGAAGGTCGCCTCGACGCTCATCATGTGAGCGCGGGCCTCTGCCGAGCCGTCACCGACCGTATTGCCCGAGGATACGGCGTTCTGCCGGGGGATCGCTCCGGTGCGCGCCAGAAGCGCTTCCAGAAGCGTTGTCTTGCCGCTCGAAAAGGGACCGACAATGGCGACGCATTTCGGCCCTTTCCGGCGTTCTCCTGCTCTTTTGCCCATGTGACCTGACCTCCCTCTCGCGCGTTGCGTCGTGAGCGGCGGCCGGTGCCTTCGGGCCTTGGCGGCCGTCGCAGGGCCGAGACGGCGCGGCGGCCGTCCGGGGCTATGGCAATATCGTCACACGGCTAAGGGACGAGGGCAAGAGGCGCGGGGCAGGGCGACCTGTCGCACCGCCCGCGGCGTCACCCAGCGAGCGCGGCCACCTGCGTTGCCCGCGCGGGCATGTGGAGGAAGCCGGCAAGCTTCTCCTTCGGGGCGGGGCGGGCGATGTGGTAGCCCTGGAAGCGGTTGCAGCCGGCGGCGCGCGCCAGCGCGAGGTCGTCCTCCGTCTCGATGCCTTCCGCGACGATGACGAGGTTCTGGATATGGGCGATCTGCGTCAGGGCGGAGACGAAGACGCGCGCCACCTCGTCGTGCGAAAGGCTCTGGATGTAGCTCCTGTCGATCTTGATCGCGTCGATGGGCAGCGTCTTGAGATAGTTGAAGCCGCAGAAGCCGGTGCCGAAATCGTCGAGCGCCACGCGGAAGCCCATGGCCCGCGCCGCCTCCAGCCGGTGCAGGATTTCGGGCGTCGCCGTGGTGGCGGCGGTCTCGGTGATCTCCAGCACGAAATTGTCGGCCCGGCAGCCGGTCTCGCCGAGGATGCGCGCCAGCATGACGACGAACTCGTCGCGCTTCAGCTGCTCGCCCGAGACGTTGATGCTGATGCGGCAGCCAGAGAAGGCGCCGGCGTCGAGGCAGGCGCGGCGGAACACCCAGGCGCCGAGCGTATCGATCAGGCTCGTTTCCTCGGCGATGGGGATGAACTCGCCCGGCGGGATCAGGCCGCGGACCGGGTGGCGCCAGCGCACCAGCCCTTCCACGGCGTAGGTCGAGCCGTCCGCATTGATAACCGGCTGGTAGTGGAGCTCGAGCTCGTTGAGGTAGATCGCGGCGCGCAGCTCGCGCTCGATGAAGCGGCGATGGCGCTTCTCGGAAAGGAGCCCGGTGTCGAAGACGGTGATGCGGCCGCGCCCGTTGGCCTTGCTCTCGTAGAGGGCCAGATCGGCGAGCCGCATCAGGTCGTTGGACTGGCCGGCATGCGCCGGCGCGAGCGCTGCGCCCATCGAGACGGAGAGCGCGATGGTGTGGCCGTCATGGGGGATGCCCGCGCGCAGCTCCTCGATCAGCCGCTGGGCGCGCGCCGTCGTGCCGTCCACGTCGCAGTCGCGGATCAGGAGGGCGAACTCGTCGCCGCCCAGCCTGCCGATCATGCCGTCGGGGAAGAGCCGCGTCATCGCCCTCACGAGATGCGCCAGCGCCGCATCGCCGAAGGGATGGCCGAAGCTGTCGTTCAGGCGCTTGAAGTGGTCGAGATCGACCAGGACGAGCGTCGCCTGCCGCGGCGCGAGCGGCCGGCCGAGCGCGCGCTGAAGCTCCTCCAGGAAGGCCCCGCGCATCATCGCGCCGGTGAGCGCGTCGGTGCGCATGATGCGCGCAGTTTCCACCTCGTCGATGGAGGCGCGGCGCAGCCGCCGGCTGATGGTGCGCTGGAGATAGACCAGCACCACGATCGCCGTCAGGTTGACGGCGAGGCAGAAGCCGAGCGCCCAGGCCAGCGCGGTGACGTCGTGGAACGCCGCGATGGACCAGCCGAGCGTCAGCGCGCTCGCCAGAAACAGCAGCTGCAGCACGTAGTAGCCGCGCGTGCTGTGGTTCCTTATGGTGGTGAAGATGCTCATGCCCGCCGCCCCGACTTTCGCACCGACGGTATAGGGGGGCGTTTAAGGAGCGGTTGAGCGAGTATGAAAGTTTTGTGACACGCGGCCGGGCGGCCGCGTGTCCCGTGTCATCCTCCCGCCCTCAGGCGAGCGAGCCGGCGAAGCGCTGGATGCGGGTGCAGGCATCCTCCAGCAGCGCCTCGGACGTGGCGTAGGAGATGCGGAAGTTGGGGCCGAGGCCGAAGGCCGAGCCGTGGACCACCGCGACGCCTTCCGCTTCCAGAAGCTCGGTGACGAAGTCCTCGTCGGTCGCGATCACCTTGCCGGCCGGCGTCTTCTTGCCGATCAGCCCGGCGCAGGAGGGGTAGACGTAGAACGCGCCCTCCGGCGTCGGGCAGGAGATGCCGCGCGCCTGGTTGAGCATCGAGACCACGAGGTCGCGCCGGTTCTGGAAGATCGCCTTGTTCTTGCGGATGAAGTCCTGCGGGCCGTTCAGCGCCTCGACCGAGGCCCACTGGGCGATGGTGCAGGCGCCCGAGGTCTGCTGGCCCTGGATGATGTCCATCGCCTTGATGAGCGGGAGCGGCCCGGCGGCGTAGCCGATGCGCCAGCCGGTCATGGCGTAGGCCTTGGAGACGCCGTTCATGGTCAGCGTGCGCTCGTAGAGCGCCGGCTCCACCTCGGCGATGGTGCGGAAGACGAAGTCGCCATAGGTCAGGTGCTCGTACATGTCGTCCGTCAGCACCCAGACCTGCGGGTGCTTCAGGAGCACGTCGGCGATCTCCTTCAGCTCGGCCTCGGTGTAGGCGGCGCCGGAGGGGTTGGACGGCGAGTTGAGCACCAGCCACTTGGTCTTCGGCGTGATCGCCTTCTCGAGCGCCGCGCCAGACAGCTTGAAGCCGTTGTCGATCGAGGTGTCGGCATAGACCGGCTCGCCGCCGCACAGCGCGACCATCTCCGGGTAGCTGACCCAGTAGGGGCGGGGGATGACGACCTCGTCGCCGGGGTTGATCGTCGCCATGAAGGCGTTGAACAGGATCTGCTTGCCGCCGGTGCCGACGATGGTCTGCTCCGGCTTGTAGTCGAGATTGTTCTCGCGCTTGAACTTCTGCGCGATCGCCTCGCGCAGCGGCACGATGCCGGAGACCGGCGGATACTTGGTCTCGCCGCGGCGGATCGCCTCGATGGCGGCGTTCTTGATGTTGTCCGGCGTGTCGAAATCCGGCTCGCCGGCGCCGAGCGAGATGACGTCGCGGCCTTTCGCCTTCAGCTCGCGCGCTTTCTGCGAGACCGCGATGGTCGCGGACGGCTTGACGCGGGAAAGGGCATCGGCGAGGAAGGCCATGACGATATCTCCGATCTGGGAAAAGGCCGCACGTTTCGGCCGCGCGCTCAATGCCGCATCCTTGCCCGGCGCGCAAGCGCGAAGCGGCCGAAAATCGGCGAAACGCGCCCGGTCCCGCGTTAACAGACGGTAAATCCTTCGGTGGGATACTGGCAGACGGGGCAAGGTCGCCAGCATAGAGAGGCCCTCTTGTCGCGCAGCATCGCATTGGCGCACATCGTGCGGCACGACGACCGCACCGCTACCGGCGTATGGGCCGGCTACACGCTCATGTCCGCCTTCCAGCCCATCTTCGCGTTCCGCGGCGGCAAGCTCGACGTCGCCGCCTTCGAGGGGCTGATCCGGCCGTTCCGCGACGGCGCCGGCGTTTCGCCGGCAGAGTTCTTCAACGCCATTCCGGCCGGGGACAGGATGCATGTCGAGACGCTGACGCGGACGCTGCATCTCCTCAATGCCGGGCCGTTCCTGCCGTATCCGGCGCTGCTGTTCGTCAATTTCGACCCGTCGGTGTTCGCGGAGCGCAAGCTGACCGAAGCGGCGCTGCGCGACATGCGCCTGACCCTGCACGAGGCGGGCATCGACCCCGGCCGCATCGTCTGCGAGGTGACGGAGAAGCGCTCGACGTCGGAACAGGCGCTCCTGGCCTTCGTCGGCGCGCTGCGCGACCACGGCTTCCGGATCGCGGTCGACGACTACGGCGCGGAGGAATCCGACATGGAGCGCGTCGCCGCGCTCAGGCCGGACATCGTGAAGTTCGACGCGCAATGGATCTCGCGGCTGATGGAGACGCGCCCGGGCTTCGCATTGCTGCGGGTGATGGTGCAGGAATTCGCCTCGCGCGGCATCGGCATCGTCTTCGAGGGCATCGAGGAGCACTGGCAGCTCGACCTCGCCGAGCGGGCCGGCGCCGACATGGTGCAGGGCTACGTGCTGGCGCGGCCGGAGCTGGCGCCCGAATGCTTCACCGATTTCAAGCCATCGGTCGGCGCCGCCTACGCGGCGATCGCACAGGCTGCCGGCGAGGGGCCCGATCTTCCGACGCCGGGAAGGCCCGGCGGAGCGCAAAGGACATTCGGCCGCCGCCGGACCGGCTGATCGCTCAGGCGTGGAACGGCCTTGCCGACACGTGCCCGGCAAGGGCGGCGACGACGTCGTTCAGCGCGTCGATGTCGATATAGTAGAAGCGGGAGAGCTGGACGGCGATCTCGTCCTCGGCGAAGCCGCGGGCGAGCAGGAATTCGGCGGCAACGGCAAGCTCGGCGTGCTCGGTCAGCCGCCGCTTGGGTGACGTGTCGGATGGAAGCAGCATTGTCGTTCCCTGTCGTTCTGTTCTTGTGATTGCGACGCATAGGCACGCATACCCGGACCTTTCTGTCGGTACTCGGGAAGCACAGGACGGATACTTGGGGAAACGAGCCGCCGGACAATCTTTCCCGCGAGTCGCAAAGTCATTATGCCATGACGCCGCGCTTTAACAACCTCCGGCCGGCCTCCTTTTCTCGGATCGCCGCAAGCCTTGCGCAAGCTTCGCCGGAGCGCAGCGGTTCCGGCCGGCGCAAGATCGCGATCTATTCTTGGCCCGGTCGTCGGATGCGCCGGAAAACCGGATTCCACTTCGGCATCGTGGCGCTTGGGCGTGGCCGATACCCGGCGCGCGCCGGCCGTGCCGTTTCCCTCGGGAGGCGAAGCTGCTTGCGGCGCGGGCGCGGCTGATGTAATGCGCAAGACGGCGGGGAACGGATCGACGAAGAAGAAAGTGCCCGGATTGCCGCGACATCGTCTTCATTCCGCGCTGTGCGCCCTTCTGGTCTCCGGCGGTCTGGCCGGCTGCACGACCAGCGATCTCGGTCTCGAGGCGCAGCAGCTTTCGCTCGCCGCCGTCGATGCCGACGATCCCGTCCTTCCCGACAGCGTCGAGGTGACGCCCGCCATCTTCTCGCTGGCCGAGGAGCAGGACGAGTTCGTGGCCTCGGCCGCGCCCGTCGCCTATTCCGCGCCGGCTCCGGCGGGCGCGGCGGCGGCGATGGCGGCCGCACAGC
>JACZJD010000339.1 GCA_014860725.1 Aquamicrobium sp. | reverse complement strand
GGCGATCTCCGCCGGCAGGGTGCCGGGAACGGCGCGCGCGCCGGCGAGGCACATCGCCGCCGTCACCGGCACGGTGGCGATGACCTGCCCCATCGACACGGCGGTGATGCGCATCCGCCCGTCCGCGCCGTCGCCGCCATGCAGCAGCACGACCCGGGGCACGGCCGGCGAGGCCGCCATCGCCTGCGACGGATCGGCCGCGAGCCCCAGCCGGACGCAGACGGCGGCGCGGATGTCCTCGATCAGCGCGACCACGCCGGCGTCGGTGACGGGCAGGCGGCCGGCGACGTCCTCGTAGCGCAGGAAGAGATAGGGGTGGGTGATGTCGAGGAGCGTCGCCTCGAACGAGCGGCCGGCGACCGCGACGGTGTCCCGCGGCGCGCCGGTCGGCAGCATGCGGCCGAAGACCGAGTCTGCGGGATCGAGATAGGAGGTCCGGACCGCCATCTCCCGGCCGCGCACGTGCCCGGCGACCTCGCGCAACGTCGTCTCGACGATGCCGCCGGTCGACAGGTTGCGCAGGCGCAGCCCGCCGGAGAAGGCGGCCGGCACGAGGCCCTCCTCGCAGGCGAAGAGGGGGACGGCCGCCGTCATGTTGCCGCAGGTGCCGCTCCAGTCGACCGCATTCCGCCCGATGACGACGTTGCCGACGCGGTAGTCGAGATCGACGTCGTCGCGGCCGGGATGGACGAGCACGACCTTCGCCGTGGTAGGGCTTCCGCCGCCCAGCCCGTCGATCAGCGATGGGCCGTCGCCAACCAGCGCGAGCGCGAGGCGGTCGCGCTCCGCCTCGTCCCCGGGCAGCTCGGAGCCGAGCAGGACCGGGCCGCGGCTGGTGCCGCCGCGCATGACAACGGTCCGCACCGGGGTGGGCTCAGGCCGCATCGTCATGGCGTCGTCTCCCCTGAAGGCAAGGGGCGCCGCGCGGCGCCCCTGCGGGTATCGTCAGGACCAGACGAGATCGCGCGAATGCTCGTCCAGCGTGCGCAACTGGCCGCCGCCGCCCGGATGCACCGACCCCATGTCGGACAGAACGGTGAGGAACGCGGGGCCGTTCTGCGCCTTGGCCCAGGCGAAGGCCGCGTCGAGTTCCGCCGGGTCGGCGACGGTTCGGCCGGGAATGCCGCAGCCTTCCGCGACCTTGGTGAAATCCAGCCGGTAATCGGGATTGGTGCCGGAGCCGTCGAAATCGGCGAAGGCGGTGCGGCCGACCTGCGCCATCTGCGTGTTGTGGACGACGCCATAGGCCGCATCGTCGATGATGACGGTGACGATCGGCAGCTTGTATTCGGCGACCGTCGGAATCGCGGCCAGCGACATCGACATACCGCCGTCGCCGAGCCAGGCGACGGTCGGCGCCTCGGGGCGGGCGAGTGCGGCGCCGATCGCGCCGGCAAGGCCGATGCCCATCGACGCCCCGCCCATGCTGGATATGACGTAGTCGTCCTCGCGCGCCTCGAACTGCTGCACGATCCATTTGTGATGCTTGCCGCAGTCGTTGACCAGGTTGATCGCGCCGGGATAGGCGCGGCGAAGCGCCTGGACCACGGCGCCGGTGCCGATCGCCCCGACGGAGCCGGGGGCCTGCGAGGCCCGCGCCACCTTCTCCCATTCGGCGCGCGCCGCGGCAATGCGGGCAAACCACGCGTCGCGGCTCTCCCGCCGGCCGCCCATCGCGGCCCCGAGATCCTCCAGCGTCGAGCGCAGGTCGCCCACCAGCGCCTCCTCCACCGGGTAGGCGTTGGCGATGCCGGCGACGTCGATATCCGCCTGGATGATCCGCGGTGCGGCGGAGAAGGTCGCATCGGCCACCCACGAGCTGGCCGTGGTCTCGGCCAGCCGTGCGCCGAGCACGAGGATCAGGTCGGCCGCGCGCGTAGCGGCGTTGGCCGTGCCCGAGCCGGTCCAGCCCGCGACGCCGACCGACAGCGGATGGTTCTCGGGAAACGCGCCCTTGCCGGAGGCGGTGGTGGCGACGGGAATATTGCACGCTTCGGCGAAGGCGCGCAGCTCGGCGCGCGCCCGGCCGAGATTGATGCCGTTGCCGGCGAGGATGAGCGGCGCGCTCGCCCCGGCGAGGAGGCGCGCCGCCGCATCGACGCTGCGCGCATCCGGGCGCGGGCGGGTTCACCTTCAACC
>JACZJD010000338.1 GCA_014860725.1 Aquamicrobium sp. | reverse complement strand
CCGGCAAGCAGGCTCTGGTTGTTGGGCTGCAACCCCGCCGAGCGCAACGAGGCGCATTTGTGCTGCAGGCCGAGCTCGGCGAGCGTCTTGGTGTAGAGGTGCCGCCAGCGGTCCCACATGGCAAGGATCGAGAACCTCTCGCCGAGCATCAGCTCCGCCAGCATGGCATGGCGGCCGGGACCGATGACGGGGATGTCGAGCACCGAGCGCAGCGCCGACATCCCGGAATCGCTGACCGTGTCGATGCAGACCGCGTCGTAGCCGTCGGCCTGCGCCTGCAGCCCGGCCTCGAGGATGCCGATATCGGCCAGACCCGAATCCTGCTGGCTGACATAGTTGGCCGGCGCGATGCGCACCGGCTTGTAGTCGAACTCGATGCCCTCCCCGAGGCGGACGGCGTTCAACTGCGCCCGCCGCTTGGCGACGTTGCCCTCGTCCATCGGAAAGGGAACGATAACCAGAACTCTAGCCACGATTCATGCCTCCCGAATGAGTGCCCCCAGGCTGTGCCTTGAGGAGCGCGCTTGCGCCCTGCCCGGCGAACCGCCCGAGCACGACCGCCGTCAGCAGCCCGTTGCCGCCGAGATAGCCCCAGGAAGACGGCCCGGAGAGGCCGCGCGCCGCACCGCCGGCGGCGAAGAGATTGGGCAGCGGCGAGCCGCCGGCCCGCAGGACGCGCGCCGACGCATCGACGGCAAGCCCGCCCTGCGTATGGAAGAGCGCGCCGCGCACGCGCACGGCGAGAAACGGCGGCTTCAGCCGCTCCACGCCGGCGAAATCGCGGCCGAACGGGTCGGCGGCGGCGCTGTCGATCGCATCCGCCACCTGATCGAAGCTCGCCGCGAGCGCGTCGGCCGGGAGCCCGGTCTTCTCCGCAAGGTGCGCGACATCGTCCGCCGCGACCACGGCGCCGGCATCGAGCACGCGGTGATAGTCGGCGAAGGTCAGCGCCGGCTCCTCGCAGCGCCGGTCGTAGATCGTCCAGGCGACGCCGCCCGGCTGGCCGAGCACTTCCGACGCCTGCTCGGAATAGCCGCTCATCTCGTTCGAGAAACGCCGTCCCTGCGCATTGACCTGAAACCCGCCGCGGATGACGACCGCCCATGTCAGCGGCAGGTCGTGGCCGTCGACCACGCAATGCCCCTGATAGCCGCCGAGGTCGACGGCGGCCGCGCCCAGCGCCTCGCCCCATTTCAGCGCGTCGCCGGTGCTGGCGTGGTGGCCGCGATAGACGGCGTCGGTCATCGAAGGGATGTGCGCGGCGATCAGCGCCGGCTCGGCGCCATAGCCTCCGCTCGCCAGAACGAAGGCCCGGCCGGCGATAACATGCACGTGCCCGTCCTGTTCGACGCGGGCGGCGAGAACCCGGCCGTCGGCGTCCGCATGCAGCGCGCGGACATGGGCGCGCGTGACGATGCGCGCGTCGGCGCGGGTCGCGGCATCGAGCAGCCCCCGCTCCAGCTCGGCGCCGGTGCGGCTCTTCGGGACGTGGTAGCGATGGCGCGAATGGCCGGGATAGATGATGTCGTCCAGAAGCTCGAAGCGGACGCCGTGGCGGTCGTGCAGCCATTCGACCGCCGGGCCGGACGCCTCCGCCACCGCCCGCACCAACGCTGCGTCCGTCCGGCCCTTGGCCTTCCTCATGATGTCGGCCGCAAAGAGCGCCGGGCTGTCGTCGATGCCCTTCTCGCGCTGGAAGCGCGTGCCGGCGCCCGGCAGCATGCCGAGCGTCATCGCCGTGCTGCCCGCGGGCTCGGCATCGCGCTCCAGCACGGCGACCGACA
>JACZJD010000337.1 GCA_014860725.1 Aquamicrobium sp. | reverse complement strand
GCCCGCCGCGCCCGCCTCGATGAACGCCTTCATGATCTCGAAGGCGTTGAGCGGGCCGCCGAAGCCGGCTTCCGCGTCGGCGACGATCGGCGCGAACCACGTCTCGACCGACAGGCCCTTGCCTTCCTGCGTCTCGATCTGGTCGGCGCGCTGCAGCGTGCGGTTGATGCGCTTGGCGAGCTCCGGCGCGGCGTTGGCCGGGTAGAGCGACTGGTCGGGATACATCGCCGAGGCGGTGTTGGCGTCGGCCGCGACCTGCCAGCCGGAAAGGTAGATCGCCTTGAGGCCCGCGCGCACCATCTGCATCGCCTGGTTGCCCGATAGCGCGCCCAGCGCGTTGACGAAGTCCTCCTCGTGGATCAGCTTCCACAGCCGGTTGGCCCCGTTCTCCGCCAGCGTGTACCGGATCTGGACCGAGCCGCGCAGGCGCTCGACGTCCTGCGGCGTGTAGGGACGCTTGATGCCGTCGAAGCGGCCTTCCGGCGCGGAGGGGACGAGGTTGTAAAAATCGGTCATAGACGCTCTCCTGCAATCTGATGGTGGCCAGACGGACCGCATGGGAGGTGCGATCCCGATGTGACTGCGTTTACATTGCGCTGCCGAAAAGAACGAGGAAAATGGCGAAAAGGTTCGAATAATTCGAGCAAACCTGTGTTGCGTTTGACTGGACCGCTCTGTAAAATTGTGAAAATTGTAAAAGCGGCGGCGCGGTCGGATTTTGTAAAACCCGGTCAACGCCGCATGCGAGGGCAGCGTCATGGCCGAACAGAAGATCTTTGCCGGACCGCGCATCCGCCGCATCCGCAACGCCAAGGGCCTGACCCAGACGGCGATGGCGGAAGGGCTCGGCATCTCGCCCTCCTACCTCAACCTGATCGAGCGCAATCAGCGGCCGCTGACCGTCCAGCTCATCCTCAAGCTGGCTTCGGTCTACCATGTCGAGCCGGAGGAGCTGCAGGCCGAGGGCACCGGCTCCATCGCGGCGCTGCGCGAGGTCTTCGCCGACCCGCTCCTGGCGGGCGAGCTGCCGGGCGACCAGGAGCTGGTCGAGATCGCCGACGCCGCGCCCAACGCGTCGGCCGCGGTGATCAAGCTCTACCGCGCCTATCGCGAGCAGGCCGAGCGGCTGTCCGACCTGACCGAGCTTCTGGCGCGCGAGGGCAGGGCGACGACGTTGTCCTCGGCCCGCCTGCCGATCGACGAGGTGCGCGAGACCTTCGAGCGCAGGGCCAACTTCTTTCCGGCGCTGGAGGAGGAGACGGAGGCGTTCATCCAGCTTCTCCAGCCGGGCGACGACCTTTACGGCGCGCTCAAGGCGTGGCTGAAGCGCGAGCACGGCATCGTCGTCAGGGTGCTGCCCGTCGCCACCATGCCCAACTGGCGCCGCCGCTACGACCGCCACTCGCAGCGCCTGTTCATCTCCGAGCGGCTGTCGCCCTTCGACCAGCTCCGCGAGGTGGCGATGGAGGCGTGCCTGATCCGCTGCCAGGTGGCGGTGGCGGCCGAGGTCAGGGCGCTGAAGCTGTCGTCGGACGAGGCGCGCCGGCTCGCCCGCTTCGAGCTCGGCCGCTACGCCGCGCATGCGCTGATGATGCCCTATTCCGCCTTTCTCGCCGCCGCCCAGCGCGCCCGCTACGACATCGACGTGCTGCGCTCGCGCTTCGGCGTCTCCTTCGAGCAGGCCGCCAACCGGCTGACGATGATGCAGAAGCCGGGCGCCGCCGGCGTGCCCTTCTTCATGCTGGAGGCCGACAATGCCGGCAACCGCTTCCGCCGCGCCGGCAGCCAGGGGTTCCCGCATGCCCGCTTCGGCGGCGGCTGCCCCAAGCTCCCGGTCCACGCCGCCTTCGCCCAGCCGGGGCAGATCCTGGTCGAGGCGGTGGAGATGCCGGACGGCGCCGCCTTCCTGACGCTCGCGCGCACGCTCGAAGGGCCGCAGGGCGCGTTCTCGGAGCGCCCGCGCCGCACCGCCGTCCTCATCGGCTGCGACATCGGCTTCAAGGACGAGATCGTCTACTCGGCCGCGCTGCCGGCCGACGGCCGGGCGACGCCCGTCGGTCCCGCCTGCCGCC
>JACZJD010000336.1 GCA_014860725.1 Aquamicrobium sp. | reverse complement strand
CGCCGCGCTGCGCGCCGCCGTCATCGCGCGCAGCCGCCGCCGGCTGCTCTTCGATGCCCAGCACGGGCTTTTCCTGCGCTCGCCGGAATTCTCGGCGCGCACCGTCGTCAATGCCTGGCAGGGGGCGACGGCCGCCCTGCTCGTCTTCGCCTTCCTGCTGTTCCTGTGGCTGGCGCCGGTGGCGACCATCCTCGTCTTCCACGCGCTGGCGACGGCCGGCTTCTTCGCCTGCATCGCCCTGCGCTTCATCGCCTTCTCGAGCGCGCGGCCGCTGCGGCTGCGCCGGCTGCCGCCGGCCGATCCTGCGGAGCAGCCGGTCTATTCCGTCCTCGTCGCGCTCTATCGCGAGAAGGAGATGGTGCAGCAGCTGCTCACGGCGCTCGGCAAGCTGCAATGGCCGCCGACGAAGCTGGAGATCAAGCTGGTCTGCGAGGCCGACGACGCCGAGACGCTCGATGCGCTGCACCTGATGCCGCTGCCGCCCCATATCGAGGTGGTTCTGGTGCCGCCCGGCACGCCGCGCACCAAGCCCAAGGCGCTGGCCTACGCCCTGCCGCTGTGCCGCGGCGAGTTCGTCACGCTCTACGACGCGGAGGACCGGCCGCATCCGCTCCAGCTCGTCGAGGCGTGGCAGCGCTTCTGCGCGGAGGGCGAGGATACGGCCTGCCTTCAGGCCCCGCTTGTCGTCACCAACGGCAGGGCGAGCCTGCTGTCGCTGATGTTCGCCTTCGAATATGCCGCACTCTTCCGCGGGCTGCTGCCGTGGCTCGCCCGCCGCCGGCTCGTCCTGCCGCTCGGCGGCACGTCGAACCATTTCCGCCGCGCCGCGCTCGACGAGATCGGCGGCTGGGACGCCTACAACGTCACCGAGGATGCCGAGCTCGGCGTCAGGCTCGCCCGCTACGGCTACCGCACCGCCGTCATCACCCGCCCGACCTACGAGGACGCGCCCGAGACGCTTGCGGTGTGGCTGCCGCAGCGCGTGCGCTGGTTCAAGGGCTGGATGCAGACATGGCTGGTCCACATGCGCGAGCCGGGCGTGCTGTGGCGCGAGCTCGGCCCCGCCTCCTTCGCCATCATGCAGATCATGTCGCTCGGCATGGTCGTCTCGGCGCTGGTCCATCCCTTCTTCGCCGTCTCGGTCCTCTATGCGCTCGTCATGCTCGTCTGGCAGGGCGGGCTCAGCCCCTACGAGGCGGCGTTCGCGCTGGTCGGCGTGACCAACATCTCCTTCGGCTATGCGGTGTTTATCGCGCTCGGCCTCGTGACGCTGACAGCGGGCGAGAAGACGCGGCCGCTGAGGCTGGTGGCGCTGACGCCGGTCCACTGGTTCCTGCTGTCGGTGGCGGCGTGGCTGGCGCTGTGGGAGATCTACCGTCGCCCGCATCACTGGAGCAAGACGCCGCACGGCAAGCACGCGCGGGCAGGCGGGTGAAGCGCGGCCCGCGATTGCCATCCTTCGTCCTTGCGCCTATCTGAATGCGGAAAGCGGCCGCGGCCGGCCCACCGCGGAAGAAGACGAGAGGAACGAATGCTTAAGGCCCTGCTGCGCCTGCTGTCGATGGTGCTGCTCTCGGTGGCGGTCATCATGGCGGTCCTCGACGCGACGCGCTCCATCGCCGCCGGCAGCCTGGTCACGACCCCTCTCGGCGCGTCGTGGAAGGCGCTGTCGGCGGACACCCTGCGGCAGTTCGAGGATCTGGTGAAGGCGAACCTGCCGGACCTGCTGTGGGACCCGGTCGCACTCGCGCTGCTCGGCCTGCCGGGCTTCGCGGTGTTCGCGGCGCTGGCGCTCCTGGTCGCGCTTGCCGGCCGCCGCCGCGAGCGCCGCACCCGGCACGGCTATGTCATCTAGCGGCCGCGCGGACAATGCCCATCGGGCGGAAAGGAATGCAGCCATGTTCTTTCTCAACGACATACCCGCCAACAAGCTGAAGCTGCCGACGCCGGAGGAGGCGCTGCCCGGGCGCGCGCAGCC
>JACZJD010000335.1 GCA_014860725.1 Aquamicrobium sp. | reverse complement strand
CGCTCCGCCTGCCGGCGCTGTGCCTCGTCGGCGACCAGGACGGCTCGACGCCGCCCGATCTGGTGCGCGCCACGGCCGCGCTGATCGCGGGTGCGGAGTTGGAGGTGATCGCGGGGGCCGGCCACATCCCCTGCGTCGAGCAGCCGGCGGCGACCGCGGCGCTGATCGGCGATTTCCTGCGCCGGACCGGCTGGCGCTGAAGCACTCTCACACGACGGACAATCCCGAGACGAACGAACGAGGAAGCAGAGAATGAGCGAATATGTGACGGTTGCGCGCGAGGACGGCATCGCGGTCCTCCTGCTCGACAATCCCCCGGTCAACGCGCTTGGCCTCAACCTGCGCGGGCCGCTTTTCGCGGCGCTGGAAGCGGCGCGCGACGACGCGGCGGTGAAGGGCATCGTCATCGCCTGCGCCGGCCGTACCTTCGTCTCGGGCGCCGACATCACCGAGTTCGGCACCGAGCGGGCGCTGGCCAAGCCCAGCCTGCACGGCATCTGCGCGCTGCTCGACGGGCTGGAGAAGCCGACGGTCGCGGCCATCCACGGCACTGCGCTCGGCGGCGGGCTGGAGCTGGCGCTCGCCTGCCACTACCGCGTCGCCGACAAGGGCGCCAGGGTCGGCCTGCCCGAGGTCAAGCTCGGCATCCTGCCGGGCGCGGGCGGCACGGTGCGGCTGCCGCGCGTCGCCGGGCCGGAGAAGGCGGTGAAGATGATCGTCTCCGGCAGCCCGGTCGGCGCGGCGGAGGCGCTCGCCTCCGGCATCGTCGACGAGATCGCCGAGGGCGACCTGACGGCCGCCGCCGTGGCCTTCGCGAAGCGGAAGGTCGCGGAAGGCGGGCCGCACCGGCCGGTGAGTGCACGCAACGAGAAGCTCGACGCCGCCCGCGCCGACCCCGCCCCCTTCGAGGCGGCGGTGAAGGAGGCGACGAAGAAGACGCGCGGCCTCGAGGCGCCGCTCGCCTGCGCGCAAGCCGTGCGCAACGCGGTCACGCTCTCCTTCGACGCCGCGCTCGAGAAGGAGCACGAGCTCTTCCTGCATCTCGTCGCCGGCGTGCAGTCGCGCGCGCAGCGGCACCTGTTCTTCGCCGAGCGCGAGGCGGCCAAGGTCGCCGGCGTCGGCAAGGACGTCGCGCCGCGCGAGATCAGGAAGGTCGGCATCATCGGCGCCGGCACCATGGGCGGCGGCATCGCCATGGCCTTCGCCAATGGCGGCTTCCCCGTGACCGTGCTGGAGGCGAACACGGAAGCGCTCGACCGCGGCTTCGCCACCATCGAGAAGAACTACGCGATCTCGGTCGAGCGCGGCTCGCTGTCGCCGCAGGACAAGGAAGCGCGGCTCGCGCGCTTCTCCCGCACCACCGACTATGCCGACCTCGCCGACGCCGACCTCATCATCGAGGCGGTGTTCGAGGAGATGGCGGTGAAGAAGGACGTGTTCGGCAAGCTCGACAAGGTCGCCAGGCCCGGCGCGATCCTCGCCACCAACACCTCCTATCTCGACGTCAACGAGATCGCCTCCTTCACCGGCCGGCCGCAGGACGTGGTGGGGCTGCACTTCTTCTCGCCGGCCAACGTCATGAAGCTCTTGGAGATCGTACGCGGCGAGAAGACCGCGCCCGACGTGCTGGCGACCGTGCTCGGTGTGGCGCGCCGGATCGGCAAGGTGCCGGTCGTGGTCGGCGTGTGCCACGGCTTCGTCGGCAACCGCATGCTGGGCGCGCGCGGCGACGACCTCGAGCCGCTCTTGCTCGAAGGGGCTACGCCCGAGCAGATCGACCGGGTGTTCACCGATTTCGGCTTCCCGATGGGGCCGTTCGCGATGTGGGACCTCGCCGGCCTCGACATCGGCTGGCGCACCCGCAAGGCGCTCGGCAAGACCGCGGTGATCGGCGACGCGCTGTGCGAGGAGGGCCGCTTCGGCCAGAAGACCGGCAAGGGCGTCTACCTCTACGAGAACGGCTCGCGCACGCCGAAGCCCGACCCGGAGGTGGCGAGGCTGATCGAGGACAAGGCGCGCGAGCTCGGCATCGAGCGCCGCGCCATCTCCGACCAGGAGATCGTCGAGCGCACGCTCTATCCGATGGTCAACGAGGGCGCGCGCATCCTCGAGGAGGGGATCGCGGCGCGGCCGTCGGACATCGATATCGTCTGGGTCAACGGCTACGGCTTCCCGGTCGGCAAGGGCGGCCCGATGTTCTGGGCCGACGTCGAGGGGCTGAAGACGATCGTCGAGCGGCTCGACCACTGGCGCGCCGCGACCGGCAAGAGCGTGTTCGAGCCGGCGGCCTCGCTGAGACGACTGGCCGAGACCGGCGGCAGCTTCTCCGCCCGCCCCGCGTGACGCGCCAACCGACCTGAAGGGAGAACGACAATGACGGAAGCCGTAATCGTCTCGACGGCGCGAACGCCGATCGGCAAGGCCTATCGCGGCGGGCTGAACGACACGCCGGGGGCCGCGCTCGGCGGCCACGCCATCCGCCACGCGCTCGCGCGCTCGGGCCTCGACGGCGGCGAGATCGAGGACGTGGTGATGGGCTGCGCCATGCAGGAGGGCGCGACGGGCCTGAACGTCGCGCGCCGCGCGCTGCTCGCCGCCGGCCTGCCGGTGACGGTCGCCGGCACCACCATCGACCGCCAGTGCTCGTCGGGCCTGCAGTCGATGGCGCTGCTGGCCAACGCCATCCGCAACGACGGCGTGATCGCCGGCATCGCCGGCGGGCTCGAATCGATCAGCCTGGTGCAGAACGAGCACCAGAACCGCTTCCGCCTGATGGACGAGGCGGTGACGGCGGTGAAGCCCGAAGTCTACATGCCGATGATCGACACGGCCGAGGTGGTGGCCAAGCGCTACGGCATCTCCCGCGAGCGGCAGGACGAGTACGGGCTGGAGAGCCAGCGCCGCGTGGCCGCGGCCCGCGAGGCGGGAAAGTTCGACGCCGAGATCGCGCCGATCAGGGCACGCATGGCGGTGGTCGACAAGGAGACCAAGGAAGTCAGCCACCGCGAGGTGGACGTGGCTCACGACGAAGGCCCGCGCCCGGAGACCACGGCCGAGGGCCTTGCCGGGCTGAAGCCGGTGCGCGAGGGCGGCACCATCACCGCCGGCAATGCCAGCCAGCTTTCCGACGGCGCCTCGGCCAACGTGATGATGAACGCCAAGGAAGCCGAGAAGCGCGGCCTTGCCCCGCTCGGCATCTTCCGCGGCTTCGCCGTCGCCGGCTGCGAGCCGGACGAGATGGGCATCGGCCCGGTCTTCGCCGTGCCGCGGCTTCTCGAACGCCACGGCCTCAAGGTCGACGACATCGGCCTGTGGGAGCTGAACGAGGCCTTCGCCGTGCAGGTGCTCTACTGCCGCGACCGGCTCGGCATCGACCCCGACAAGCTCAACGTCAACGGCGGCGCAATCGCGGTCGGCCACCCCTACGGCATGTCCGGCTCGCGCCTTGCTGGCCACGCGCTGATCGAGGGCAAGCGCCGCGGCGTCAGGTATGCGGTCGTCACCATGTGCATCGGCGGCGGCATGGGTGCCGCCGGCCTGTTCGAGATCGCCTGAGGGAACGACGATGGACCTTCGCTACACACCGGAAGAACTCGCCTTCCGCGACGAGGTGCGCACCTTCCTCGCCGAGAACCTGCCGGACGACATCCGCCAGCGGCTGATCGACGGCGACCACGGCGACAAGGACGACCTCGTCCGCTGGTCGCGCATCCTCAACGCCAAGGGCTGGGCCGTGCCGCACTGGCCGGAAAAGTACGGCGGCACGGGCTGGGACCCGATGCGGCAATACATCTTCCTCGAGGAGACCCAGAAATGGCCGGCGCCGCAGCCGCTCGCCTTCGGCGTCAACATGGTCGGCCCCGTCATCTACACCTTCGGCAGCGAGGCGCAGAAGCAGCGGTTCCTGCCGCGCATCGCCAATCTCGACGACTGGTGGTGCCAGGGCTTCTCCGAGCCCGGCGCCGGCTCCGACCTCGCCTCGCTCAGGACACGGGCGGTGCGCGACGGCGACCACTACGTGGTCAACGGCCAGAAGACGTGGACGACGCTCGCGCAATATGCCGACTGGATATTCTGCCTCGTGCGCACGGACCCCGAGGCGAAGAAGCAGGAGGGCATCTCCTTCCTGCTGATCGACATGAAGACGCCGGGCATCGAGGTGCGCCCCATCGTCACCATCGACGGCGGCCGCGAGATCAACGAGGTGTTCCTGACCGACGTGCGCGTGCCGGTCGAGAACCTCGTCGGGCAGGAGAACAAGGGCTGGGACTACGCCAAGTTCCTCCTCGGCAACGAGCGCACCAACATCGCGCGCGTCGGCGCTTCCAAGCAGCGCATCGCCCGCATCCGCGAGCTGGCGGCCAAGGAAATCTCCGGCGGCCGGCCGCTGATCGAGGACGAGCGCTTCCGCGAGAAGCTGGCGGCGGTGGAGATCGAGCTGAAGGCGCTGGAGCTGACGCAGCTTCGCGTCGTGGCGGCCGACGCCAGGCGCGGCAACACCGGCAGGCCCGATCCCGCCTCCTCGATCCTCAAGATCAAGGGGTCGGAGATCCAGCAGGCGACCACCCACCTGCTGATGCAGGTGATGGGGCCGCATGCGCTGCCTTATCACGACCACGACTTCGACGGCTCGAACGAACCGCCGATCGAGCCGGACTATGCGGCGGCGGCCGCGCCCTCCTATTTCAACTACCGCAAGGTCTCGATCTACGGCGGCTCGAACGAGATCCAGAAGAACATCATCGCCAAGGCCGTTCTGGGGTTCTGACCATGGATTTCGACCTGACAGAAGAACAGTCCATCCTGAGGGACTCGCTCGACCGGCTCTTGGCCGAACGCTACGGCTTCGAGGAGCGCCGCCGCATCCTCGCCTCGCCCGAGGGGTGGAGCGCCGAGATGTGGAACCGCTATGCCGAGATGGGGCTGATGGCCCTGCCCTTCGCCGAGGAGGACGGCGGCCTCGGCGGCACGCCGGTCGAGACCATGATCGTCATGGAGGCGTTCGGCCGGGCGCTGGCGCTCGAACCCTATTTCCCGACCGTGGTGCTCGGCGGCGCGCTGATCCGCTTCGGCGGCAGCGACGCGCAGCGCGCCGAGCTGGTGCCGGCGGTGGCGGAGGGCGCGCTCAGGCTCGCCTTCGCGCAGGGCGAGCGCAACTCGCGCTGGGACCTCCACCATGTCGAGACGACGGCGGCGAAGGACGGCGCGGGCTGGCGCATCTCGGGCAGGAAGTTCGTCGTGCTCGGCGGCGACAGCGCCGACAGGCTGTTCGTCACCGCCCGCACGGCGGGCGCGGCGCGCGACGAGGGCGGCATCGGCGTCTTCCTCGTCGACGCCAGGGCAGAGGGCGTCTCGGTGCGCGGCTACCGGACGCAGGACGGCCAGCGCGCCGCCGAGGTGACGTTCGAGAACGTGGCCGTCGGGCCGGACGCCGCGTTCGGCGACCCGGAGGGCGGGCTGGCGCTGGCGCGCCGCGCCGTCGATACC
>JACZJD010000334.1 GCA_014860725.1 Aquamicrobium sp. | reverse complement strand
ACCAAGGACATGCCCGGGAAATCTTCCGTTTCGCTGCTGTGTGCCGCACTGGCCGCAGCCGTCCCGCTCGCCGCGCCGGCCCTTGCCGAAGGCGACCCCGCCGCCGGCAAGGCGGCGTTCAGGAAATGCGCCGCCTGCCACACCGTCGACCAGGCCAACCGCGTCGGCCCCAACCTCGCCGGCATCGTCGGGCGCCCCGTCGCGTCCGTCGAGGGCTTCCGCTACTCGGCGGCGATGAAGGCGTTCAGCGAGGGCGGCAAGGTCTGGGACGAGGCCCTGCTCGCCGAATACCTCGTCGCGCCGCGCACGGTGGTGAAGGGAACGACCATGGCCTTCGCCGGCATCAGGAAGGAGCAGGAGATCGCCGACCTGATCGCCTATCTCAAGGACCCGGCCGGCGCGGACTAGCCCCGGCCGCCCGGCAACCCCTATAGCCCCGCGCCGGTGGAGGCGCGGGGCAGGTAGGTCTCGATCAGCGACACCATGTGGGCGTCGCGCGAGGCCGCGCTCTCGCCGCCCATGACCACGGCCACCACCCGCCGCCCGCCGCGTCCGGCCGAGGTGGCGAGGTTGAAGCCGGAGGCGCGGATATAGCCGGTCTTCAGCCCGTCGACGCCCGGCACCTTGCCGAGCAGGCTGTTGTGGCCGCGCACGACCTTGCCGCCGAAGGCGAACTCGCGATTGGCGAAATAGTGGTAGTGGTGCGGAAAGCGCGTGCGCAGCGCCACCGCCAGCACCGCCATGTCGCGCGCCGTGGTGCGCTGGGCGTCGTCGGGCAGGCCGGAGGCGTTGCGGAAATGGGTGTTGGTCATGCCGAGCTGGCGCGCCTTCAGCGTCATCATCCGCGCGAAGGCTTCCTCCGAGCCGGCGAGGCGCTCGGCGACGGCCACCGCGACGTCGTTGGCCGAGCGCACGCACAGGGCCAGGATCGCCGAGCGCGCGTCGATGCTGCCGCCGCGCTTGAACCCCATCTTCGAGGGCGGCCGCGCCGCCGCATAGGCCGAGACCGGAATGTCCTCGTCCAGGCGCATGCGCCCCTCGTCCAGCGCCTCGAACAGCAGGTAGAGCGTCATCATCTTGGTCAGCGAGGCAGGATAGCGCGGCTCGTTCGAGGCGCGCTCGTAGAGCACCTTGCCGGTGCGGGCGTCGACGACGATGGCGGCGTATTTCTCGGACGGAAGCGGCGCGACGGCCGACTGCATCACCGCCTGCGTCGTGCAGGCGGAAAGGAACGCGACCAGAAGAAGAAGCCCGACGATGCTGCGGAGAGGGGCCGAAACGGCCCGCGATGCGACCTGCAAAATTCCCACCCGGCTTCCGTGAACGATCTCATGCCTGCCGCAATTCCGGGCGGAAAGCCGATCGCCGCCTTTCCCGGAGTCCTCAGGCCCGAAGCAGCCGGATGATGCCCCACCGCCCGCCGCCCCGCAATCCCGCCCGCACCGTTCGACGGGCGGGCGTTCTTCGCCACGAACTGTGGCGGCAATGCGAAAGCGGCGGCGACCCCGCCGGGCCGCCGCCGCCTTGCCTCGATGGCCGGTCTTCCGCCGATCAGGCGGTCGGCTGCTTGGTCTTGCGCAGATAGGGCAGGATCGTCTCGTAGGCGCCGAAGCGCTTGACCGCGTCCTCGTTGGAGACGGCGGCGGTGATGATGACGTCCTCGCCCTGCTTCCAGTTGGCCGGCGTCGCCACCTGATGCCTGGCGGTGAGCTGGATCGAATCGATGGCGCGCAGGATCTCGTCGAAGTTGCGGCCGGTGGTCATCGGGTAGGTGAGGATCAGCTTGATCTTCTTGTCGGGGCCGATGACGTAGACCGAGCGCACGGTGGCGTTATCGGCGGGCGTGCGGCCGTCCGAGGAATCGCCCGCGTCGGCCGGCAGCATGTCGTAGAGCTTCGCCACCTTCAGGTCGCGGTCGCCGATCAGCGGATAGCCGACGTCGAAGCCGGTCGCGGTCTTGATGTCGGCCTTCCACTTGTCGTGGCTGTCGACCGGATCGACCGAGATGCCGATGATCTTGGCGTTGCGCTTCCTGAACTCGTCCTCGAGCCCGGCGACCGCGCCGAGCTCCGTAGTGCAGACGGGCGTGAAGTTCTTGGGGTGGGAGAAGAGAACGGCCCAGCCGTCGCCGATCCAGTCGTGGAAATGGATGGTGCCGTGGGTGGTCTCGGCGGTGAAATCCGGGGCGGTGTCGTTGATGCGCAGACCCATGTCGGTCTCCTTGAATTCCGGTGGCTGTCGTGACCAACAGATAGGGCCTCGCCCCGCGCGCGGCGAGGTGCGGATGCGCCGGATTGCCATTCGAAGCGGAAAGCGATTTCTTCTTCTCGCGATTTCATCGAATTTTATTCCATATCGGCCGTCTCGACGCCGAACGGCGCAAAAAGCGGCTGCATTTTGCGCATCTTCGAGGAATGCCATTCCCGATATCGCCGCGTTCGCGGATTTCATTCCCGCGCCGCGTAATGCGCCTTGAGGCGTTCGAGGTTCTCGTCGCTCCAGCCGGGCGGCTGGGTGACGGCGACCCAGGGATCGACATGATGCTCGGGCGCGTAGACGTGGCCGAAGCCCATCGGCGTCGTGGTCGCCAGCGTCATATCGAGGCCGAGCTGGAGCAGCGTGACGATCGGGAACCAGCGCAGCGCGCCGGAGACGTCCGGGCCGCGCTGCCGGTCCATCCATGGCGGCACGCGGTAGAACGCGTCGGGGCGGAAGAAGGTGACGGGATCGCTGGCATATTGCAGGAACACGATCCTGAGCGGCCCCCACGGGCTGTCGCGGTCGGCGAGGCCGTCCTGATTGGCGAAGCGGACCACCGCGCCGTCGCGAAAGCGCGGCAGCCAGGCGGGCGAGCCCGGCTCCCTGCCGTCGGTGGCATTGCGCCATGTCGGCGTCGAGAACGGCGCGCCGACCCAGAACGCGCCGTGGAAGGGATCGGCGAGCACGTCGTAGAGATCGGCCGAAAGGTCGGAATTCAACGCGCCGAGGCTGAGGCCGTAGAGATAGAGCCGCGGCCGGTCTTCCTTCGGCAGCCGCGTCCATTGGTCGTAGACGACGCGGAACAGCGCGCGCGCCGATTCCGAGCCGTAGGCGGGCTCGAACAGCAGTGACAGCCAGCTCGTCAGGTAGGAATATTGCAGCCCCACTGTCGCGACGTCGCCGCGGTGCAGCACCTCGAGCGGCTCGATGGCCGCGTTGTCGATCCAGCCGGTGCCGGTCGGCGTGGCGAGGACGAGGATCGAGCGGTCGAAGGCGCCGACGCGCCGCATCTCGTCGAGCGCGAGCGCCGCCCGCTCCTCGACCGTCTCGGCGGAATTCAGCCCGACATAGACGCGGATCGGCTCCATCGCCGCGCCGCCGGCGAGCGCGGCGATGTCCTCCCCCGACGGCGTCGAGCCGACGAACTGGCGGCCGGCGCGGCCGAGGCTCTGCCACGACACCAGCGAGGCGAGGCTGCCGGTGCGGCCGGGATCGGCCGGCTTCTCGACGTCCGGCTCGATCAGCGCGTCGAAGCGCTGGAACGAGGCGTCCGCCACCCTGAGCGCGCCCTTGAAGAGCAGGCCGTCGATGGCCATCCAGAAGACGAGGACCGCGATGGCCGCGCCGAGGACGTTGGCGATGCGCCGCGGGATCAGCCGGCCGAGCCGTCCGGCGACGGCGCCGAGAAGGGCGACGAAGAGGCGGGCGATCACCAGGATGACGATGAAGACCATGACGGCGATGGCCGCGACCTCGACCGGCCGGGCGCTCTCGACCGGCGGCAGGTCCATCAGCACGCGCACCGAATCCTGGAAGGTCGAGGCGCGCCACAGGAAGACGGCGGCGGCGAGCGCGCAGGCCGCGAGGCCGATACGCTTCAGCACGGCAAGATGCGGCGGCGCGGCGACCGGCAGCTCGAGATAGCGCCACAGCCAGGCGAGGAACGCGCCGACGCCGTAGCCGGCGGCGAAGGAGCAGCCGCTCAGCACGCCCTGCAGCGCGAAGCTGCGCGGCAGCAGGCTCGGCGCGAGCGAGGCGACGAAGAACAGCGTGCCGAGCACGAGGCCGGTCAGGCTCAGCCCTTCCAGCAGTCGCATCGCCCGGCCCCGCGTCCGGCGGTCGGGCGATCTATGGGGCGATCTGGGGCTGGGACCCGTCATCGGCTTCGCCGTGCCTCCGGCCGTTTCGGTTCCCCCATGAATGGCCGCCGCAGCCGCGGCCGGTCAAGTCGGGCAGGGCCGGATGCGGCTATCGCACCTGATAGTCCTTGATCGCGGCGAAGCGGATCTGCTTCCAGCGCTCGACCTCGTAGTTGAGGCCGAACTCGTGCGGAGCGAGGAAGACAGGGTCGCCGTCGAGGTCGCGGGCGATGTCGCCGCGATGCGCCTCGACGAAGCGTTCGAGATCGGCCCGGGCGTCGGCCGCAATCCAGCGGCAGACCGAGAAGCGCGCCATCTCGAAATCGACCGGCAGGCCGTATTCGATCTTCAGCCGCTCCTTGAGCACGTCGAGCTGCAGCGCGCCGACGACGCCGACGATGGCCGGCGAGCCGTCCTCGGGCGAGAAGAGCTGGACGACGCCTTCCTCGGCCATCTGCTGCAAGGCTTCCTTGAGCTTCTTGGCCTTCATCGGGTCGCCGAGGCGCACGCGGCGCAGGATTTCCGGCGCAAAGTTCGGCACGCCGCGGAACAGCAGCTCCTCGCCCTCGGTCAGCGTGTCGCCGATGCGGAGCGTGCCGTGGTTGGGGATGCCGACCACGTCGCCGGCATAGGCCTCGTCGGCGGTGATCCGCGAGCGGGCGAAGAAGAACTGCGGCGCCGACAGCGGCATCTGCTTGCCGGTGCGCACCAGCGTCGCCTTCATGCCGCGCTCGAGCGTGCCGGAACAGACGCGCACGAAGGCGATGCGGTCGCGGTGGTTGGGGTCCATGTTGGCCTGGATCTTGAAGACGAAGGCGGTCATCTTCTCCTCCGTCGCCTCGACCGTGCGGGTATCGGCCTCCTGCGCCCGCGGCGGCGGCGCGAAGGCGCCCAGCGCCTCGATCAGATCGCGGACCCCATAGTTGCGCAAGGCAGAACCGAAATAGACCGGCGTCAGGTGCCCCTCGCGGAAGGCGTCGAGGTCGAAGGGGCGGCAGGCCTCGCGCGCCAGCTCCAGCTCCTCGATGAAGTCGGGACGCTCGTGCTCCGGCAGCAGGCCGGCGACGCGGTTGGAATCCGGGCCGTTGACGGGCGTGCGCTCCGTCTCCTCGTCGCCGCGCCGCACCGCGTTCTCGGCGAGGTGGTAGGTGCCGGAGAAGCTCTTGCCCTGGCCGATCGGCCAGGTGATCGGCGCGGTGTCGAGCGCCAGCTTCTCCTCGATCTCGTCCAGTATCTCGAAGGTGTTGCGCGCCTCGCGGTCCATCTTGTTGACGAAGGTGACGATGGGGATGTCGCGCAGGCGGCAGACCTCGAACAGCTTGAGCGTCCGCGGCTCGATGCCCTTGGCGGCGTCGATGACCATCACGGCCGAATCGACCGCCGACAGCGTGCGATAGGTATCGTCGGCGAAGTCCTCGTGGCCGGGCGTGTCGAGGAGGTTGAAGACGTTGTCGCCGTACTCGAAGGTCATGACCGAGGTGACGACCGAGATGCCGCGCTCGCGCTCGATCTTCATCCAGTCCGAGCGGGTCTGGATCCTGTCCTTCTTGGCCTTGACCTCGCCGGCGAGCTGGATCGCGCCGCCGAACAGCAGCAGCTTCTCGGTCAGCGTCGTCTTGCCCGCATCCGGGTGGGCGATGATCGCGAAGGTGCGGCGGCGCGCCACCGCGTCGGCTATCGTCTCGGCCATGAGCAGGGATTCCCTTGGATGGCGCGGCTTATAGCCGTGGCGGGAAGAACTGTCGAACGGAAATCGGCCGCGCGGCTGCTACACCGCCAGCGCCAGCCGCGCCGCCGCCGGCTGGAACGGCCGCACGGTCATGCCCTCGCGCGTCATGGTCACGAAGCTGTCGGTCGGCACCGGCTGCCAGCTCGGCTCGTCGCGGTCGAAGGGCTCGGAAACGAGGCAGCGGCCGGTCGCGCCGCGGAAGGCGCCGGCATAGAGCGTCGGCGCGCGGCCGAGGGTGGAGAAGCGCACCGCATGCAGCCGCTCGCCGTCGGAGAAGGCGGCGGTGAGCTTCAGCGCCGGCTCGATGCCGGCGCGCACGGAGGCGTCGATCACGTCTGCAGCGGCGCGCTCCGCCGCGCCATGCGGGTCGTTCTCCAGCCCGTGGGCCAGCATCAGCAGGAAGAACAGCTCGGAATCGGTCGCGCCGCGGCGCTCCGCATAGAGCGCGTCGGGCAGGCTCTGCTCCAGCCCGCGGCGCAGGCGCTCGAAGCCGCCGATCTGGCCGTTGTGCATGAACGACCAGCGGCCGGAGACGAAGGGATGGCAGTTGTCGCGGCTGGTGGCGCCGCCGGTCGCGGCGCGGACATGGGCGAGGAACAGGCCGGAGCTGATCTGCCGGCACAGGCTCTTCAGGTTGCAGTCCGACCAGGCCGGCAGGACGTCGCGGTAGAGGCCGGGCTGCGGCCGCGCCCCGTACCAGGCGATGCCGAAGCCGTCGCCGTTGGTCGCGCTCTTGGCCTCGCGCGCATGGTGGCTCTGCGCGATCAGCGAATGGCATGGCGCGGTGACGATATCCTCGAGATAGACCGGCTCGCCGAGATAGGCCGCCCATCGACACATGACCGTTTCTCCGTTCCCCGCCGTCAGGATAGCGGCGGAAACGGCAAGAAACCGTGAATGCGGCGGCTGCGCGAAAGCGTTGAAAAGCCGCGCCCGGCGATTGACCGCCCCGGCGGCGAACGCCATAGCATGCGCCATGACCGACGCTTTCCGCCCCGCTTCCGTCCCCTCTCTGGGCATCGTGCGCCTGCCGCATGCCGAAGGGCTCGCCCTTCCGGCCTACGAGACGGCGGGCGCCGCCGGCATGGACCTGCGCGCCGCCGTGCCCGACGACCGGCCGCTGATCCTGCTGCCGGGCAAGCGCGCCGCCGTGCCGACCGGGCTGATCCTCGAAATTCCGCAGGGCTTCGAGGGGCAGGTGCGCCCGCGCTCCGGGCTGGCGCTCAAGCACGGCATCACCTGCCTCAACACGCCCGGCACCGTCGACAGCGACTATCGCGGCGAGGTCAAGGTCATCCTCGTCAATCTCGGCGACGAGGACTTTTCCGTCGAGCGCGGCATGCGCATCGCCCAGCTCGTGCTCGCGCCCGTCAGCCAGCTTTCCGTCGAGGAGCGCGACGTCGCCGGCGCGACCGCGCGCGGCGCGGGCGGCTTCGGCTCCACCGGCACGGCCTGATCCCGCATCCGCCGGCGCTTGACGGCGGCGCGCCGCTCCTGCTTGCTGCCGGCGACGGACGGGAAAGCCGGGAGGACCAGATGGACGGCGGGATGGACGGCCACATGGACGGGTTGAGCGTCGTCGACATGCACACCGGCGGCGAGCCGCTCAGGATCGTCACCGGCGGCTATCCGCCGCTGCCGAAGGGCACGATCCTCGACAAGCGCGCCCATGTGCGCGACCGCCTCGACCCTCTGCGCAGGATCCTGATGTTCGAGCCGCGCGGCCATTTCGACATGTACGGCGCGCTGCTGGTCGAGCCGGACCTGCCGGAGGCCGACCTCGCCGTGCTGTTCATGCACAATGAGGGCTATTCGACCATGTGCGGCCACGCCATCCTCGCACTCGGCCGCTACGCGGTGGACGAGGGGCTGGTCGCGGCGACCGAGCCGGTGACGCAGGTCAATATCGAATGTCCGTGCGGCCTGGTCCGGGCCGAGGTCGAGGTGAAGGACGGCCGGGCCGGCGCGGTGTCGTTCGAGAGCGTGCCCGCCTTCCTGTTCGCGGGCGACCTTGCGATCGACGTGCCGGGACATGGCAGGATCGCCTGCGACGTCGCCTATGGCGGCGCGTTCTACGCGCTGGCCGACTGCCGGCAGTTCGGGCTGGAGTTCGGCCGCGACCCGGCGCGCGCCTTCGTCGATGCGGCGGCGGCGCTGACCGGACGGGTCAAGGCCGAGGTGCGGCTGTCGCATCCCGACCACGACGACCTCGCCTTCCTCTACGGCTCGATCCTGACCGACGGCGGCGACGGCACGGACGGCGTGCCGACGAAGAACGTCTGCGTCTTCGCCGACCGGCAGGTGGACCGCTCGCCGACCGGCTCGGGCGTGACGGCGCGGCTCGCGGCCATGCACGCCAGGGGAAATGCCGGGATCGGCGAGACGCGGCTGTTCGAGAGCATCGTCGGCTCGCGCTTCGAGGGAAGGATGGCGCGGCGCACGAAGGCGGGCGGGCACGACGCCGTCACCGTCCGGGTCTCGGGCCGCGCGCACTATGCCGGCAGGGCGCAGTTCACGGTCGAGGCGGACGACCCGCTCGGGGGCGGATTCCTGCTGCGCTGAGGCCGCCGGCAATTAACGGTTGGATTCTGCGCCTTCTCTTCTCTAACAATAGCGGCAGGATGGCGCATCGGGAGGGGATGCCGCCATCGCAAGGAACCGCTCAGGGAGGATCTGCATGAAACACATCACCCGGAATCTGCTCGCCGCCGGCGCGGCCGCGCTGGTCATGGGCCTCGGCGCCGCCACCGCCAAGGCGCAGGAGTTCATCAACGTGCTGACCGGCGGCACCTCGGGCGTCTACTACCCGCTCGGCGTGGCGCTGTCGGAAATCTACGGCCAGAACATCGAGGGCGCGCGGGCGCAGGTGCAGGCGACCAAGGCGTCGGTCGAGAACCTCAACCTGTTGCAGGCCGGACGCGGCGAGATTGCCTTCACGCTCGGCGATTCGCTCGCTGAGGCCTGGGCCGGCAACACCGAGGCGGGCTTCCCCGGCAAGCTCGACAAGCTGCGCGGCATCGCGGCGATCTATCCCAACTACGTGCAGATCGTCGCCTCGAAGGAATCCGGCGTCACCACGCTGGAGGACCTGAAGGGCCGCAGCCTGTCGGTCGGCGCGCCGGCCTCGGGCACGGAGCTCAATGCGCGCGCCATCTTCGCGGCGGCCGGGCTCTCCTACAGCGACCTCGGCAAGCTCGAATATCTGCCGTTCGCGGAATCGGTCGAGCTGATCAAGAACCGCCAGCTCGACGCGACGCTGCAGTCGGCCGGCCTCGGCGTCGCGTCGATCCGCGACCTCGCCACCTCGGTGCCGATCAACGTCGTCGCCGTCTCGCCCGAGATCATCGAGAAGATCGGCGCGCCGTTCATCGCCGCGACCATTCCGGCCGGCACCTATGACGGCCAGACCGAGGACGTGTCCACCGCCGCGGTCGGCAATTTCCTCGTCTCGCACGACGGCGTCTCGGAGGAGACCGCCTACCAGATGACGAAGCTCCTGTTCGAGAACCTCGACAAGATGGCCGCCTCGCACGCCGCGGCCAAGGCCATCGACGTCGCCAAGGCGCTCGAGGGCATGCCCGTGCCGCTGCACCCCGGCGCGGAGCGCTACTACCGCGAAGTGGGCGTCCTGAAATAGGGAACCCGCGACTGTCGGCGCCGCCCCTCATCCGCCCTTCGGGCACCTTCTCCCCGTTCACGGGGAGAAGGGAAAGCGGCGACGTTGCGGCAGTATGTCCTCTCCCCGTTCACGGGGAGAGGATGCCGGCAGGCAGGTGAGCGGCGGCGGCGGCGGAAAATCAGGGATTCGGGAGGGACCATGAGCGAGGCGAAGGCCGAAGGGCCGATCATCCTTCAGGAATCGGCCGAGGAGCACATCGAGGGCCTGCCGCCCGGCTTCGGCGAGGGCGTGCTCGGCCGCGTCGCCTTCTGGATCGCGTTCACCTTCTCGCTGTTCCAGCTGTGGACCGCGGCCTACGGCACGCTGCCGAGCCAGGTGGTGCGGGCGATGCATGTCGGCTTCCTGCTGCTGCTCGGCTTCGCGCTGTTCGGCAATCTGGTGGCGAAGACGCCGTGGGGCAGAGCGTGGTTCTGGACGCTCGGCATCGTCGGCTTCCTCACCGGCATCTACAACTGGGTCTACTACGTGCCGCTGATCCACCGCTCGGGCTTCCTTACCCCGCTCGATCTGACGGTGGGCGCGGCGATGATCGCGCTGGTGTTCGAGGGCGCGCGGCAGCTGATGGGCATTCCGCTCACCATCATCGCCGCCATCTTCCTCGCCTACTGCTTCTTCGGCAACTACCTGCCGCCGCCCTTCATCCACCGCGGCTATCCGTGGGAGATGATCGTCGAGCATTTCGGCTTCGGCACGGAAGGAATCTACGGCACGCCGATCTACGTCTCGGCAGCCTACATCTTCATCTTCGTCGTCTTCGCCGCCTTCCTCGAGCGCGCCGGCATGCTGGCGCTGTTCAACGATTTCGCGCTCGGCCTCGTCGGCTCGTGGCGCGGCGGGCCGGCGCAGGTCTGCACGCTGTCGTCGGCGCTGATGGGCACCATCTCCGGCTCGGGCGTCGCCAACGTCGTGGCGTCGGGCCAGTTCACCATCCCGCTGATGAAGAAGTTCGGCTTCCGCTCCGCCTTCGCCGGCGGCGTCGAGGCAACCTCCTCGATGGGCGGGCAGATCATGCCGCCGGTAATGGGCGCGGTCGCCTTCATCATGGCCGAGACGCTGAACGTGCCCTACGTCGAGGTGGTCAAGGCCGCACTTATCCCGGCCGCGCTCTATTTCGGCGTCTGCTTCTGGATGGTGCATCTGGAAGCGGGCAAGACGGGGCTGGGCGGCATGGACAAGGCGAGCCTGCCCGATCCATGGGCCGCCGTGCGCCAGCACTGGCCGCTGGTGCTGCCGCTCGGCATGCTGGTCTACCTGCTCTTCGCCGGCTACACGCCGATCTTCGCCGGCACGATGGGGCTGGCGCTGATCGTGGTGCTGATCCTCGGCACGCCGCTT
>JACZJD010000333.1 GCA_014860725.1 Aquamicrobium sp. | reverse complement strand
CTTGCGCAGGAGCACCGCGCCGTCGCGCCGGACCGCGACGTAGGCCGCGCCGCGCCGGAGCGGCTTCTCCCGCTTCGGCGCCTTCACCGGGTAGCGCTCGGGATCGCCCCCGGCCAGCGCCGTGCAGTCCTCGTTCACCGGGCACAGCATGCATTTCGGACGCTTCGGCGAGCACAGCGTCGCGCCCAGATCCATCATCGCCTGCGCGAAATCCCCCGGCCGCTCCGGCGGCAGCATGGCCTCGACATGCGCCCTGATCTCGGCCTTGGCGGCCGGAAGCGGCGTCGAGACGGCATGGAGCCGCGACACGACCCGCTCGACATTGCCGTCGACCACCGCCGCGGGACGGTCGAAGGCGATGGCCGCCACCGCCGCCGCCGTATAGACGCCGATGCCAGGCAGGTCGCGCAGCGCCGCCTCGGTGTCGGGAAACCGGCCGCCGTGCCGGTCGGCGACCGCCTCGGCGCATTTTTTGAGGTTGCGGGCGCGGGAATAGTAGCCGAGGCCGGCCCACGCCTTCATCACCTCGTCGGCCTCCGCCGCGGCCAGCGCCTCCACCCCAGGCCACAGCGCGAGGAAGCGCGAAAAATAGGGCTTCACCGCCTCGACCGTCGTCTGCTGCAGCATCACCTCGGAGAGCCACACGCGATAGGGATCGGGGCGTGCGCCGCGCGCCACTTCCGCCGGCGGCACGCGCCACGGCAGGTCGCGGTGGTGCGCGTCGTACCAGGCGAGCAGGCGGTCCGCCGTCCGCCGCCTTCCTATGAAGCTGTCGCCATCGGTGCTAGTCTGCGCTGCCATCGACCCGTTTTCAGCCGGCCCGGAACATGGAAGACCGCTCATGACAGGGAAACGCCGCGACGGCAATGCCGTGCCGGTCAGCGATCTTGCCGTCGGCATCCTCGATCCGGTGCTGCGCAAGCGCGCCGGCATCACCATCGGCCTCGTCCAGTCCTGGGACGAGATCGTCGGGGCGAGGCTCGCCGCCGCGACGCGGCCGGAGCGGATCGCCTGGCCGCGCCGCCTCCATGAGGACGACCCGTTCGAGCCGGCGACGCTGGTGGTCGCCAGCGAGGGCGTGGCCGCGCTCCATCTCCAGCACGAGACCGGCGAGGTGATCGCCCGCGTCAACGCCTTCCTCGGCTTCGTCGCCATCGGCCGCCTGAAGATCGTGCAGAAGCCGGTCGCCGCCGGGCCGAGAAAACGCGCCGCCCCGCGCAACCTCGACGGCACCGAGGCCGAACGCCTCGACAGGCTGGTGCAGGGCATCGAGGACGACGGCCTGCGCGCCGCGCTCGCCCGGCTGGGACGGTCGGTGATCGGGGAGGGGAGTAAGGGAGTAGGGAAGTAAGGGAGTAGGGGAGTTGCAAGAAAGCCTGCGCTTTCCCGACGCCGCCGAACACCGCCTCCATTCCCCTACTTCCCCACTCCCTTATTCCCCCCCTGCATCGCGTCTTCGTGAACGATCCGTCTTCCGAACACGATTGGATTGGGGACAGATTTGCCTTATTTCGGCGCGACGCTCGCCTTAAGGGCCGCAATGGCTGCACAGTTCAATCCATAATCAGGTGATTCGCATGATCCGCACCGTTC
>JACZJD010000332.1 GCA_014860725.1 Aquamicrobium sp. | reverse complement strand
CGCGGCGCTGGCCGCCGCCGTGCCGGACGAGGGCTGGGAAGACTTCTGAGACGGCACGCCGGGCGATCTTCGGCGGAACGATCGGGCGGGGCGGTGGGGCATGTGCCTGCCGCCCCGCTTTCTTTTGCCGGGCGCGATCCGCTCAGCGGATCAGCGACACGTGCCGGTGGCCCATCGCGTTCAACAGCAGCCGCACGCCGAGCAGCACGACCATGATGGTGGCGATGATGCAGACCGAGAAGGCCGCGGCCTGGTTGGTGGCGCCGCGGTCCTGCAGGTAGAGCACGGAGACGGCCGCCACCTGCGTGTTGGGCGTGATCAGGAAGATCACCGCCGACAGCGTCGCCATCGAGCGCATGAAGAAGAACACTGCGATGCCGATCAGCGTCGGGAACATCAGCGGCAGCGTCACCTTGGCGAAGGTCTGGAAGCGGCTGCCGCCGAGCGTGGCCGAGGCCTCGTCGAAGCGGCCGCTGATCTGCTTCATGCTGGTGCCCGAGATCAGGAAGCCGTGGGCATGGTAGTAGTAGACGTTGGCGACGGCGATGATGACGAGCGTGCCGTAGATGGCGTAGACCGGGTTCGACGGGCTGTTGAAGGCGAGGATGTAGCCGAGCCCCAGCACCATGCCCGGCACCGCCGCCGGCAGGATCGACAGGAAGTAGAGCGCGCGCGTCGCGGGCGAGGGGAACTTCTCGATCACATAGGCCGCCGCCGTCACCGCCAGCACGCCGATGCCCGCCGCCATCGCCGAGACGTAGATCGAGTTCCACAGGGGCTGGATGCCGTTTTGCACGTCGAAGGCGTAGTGGCGCAGCGAGAAGGTCATGCGGTACGGCCACAGATGCACGAAGGAGGCGAACACCACCACCAGCACGATCGACAGGATCGCCGCCGAGATCGTGAGCACCACCGCCATCAGCGCCATGTCGCGCCGCCGGTCCTTCTGCGGCACGAGCGGCTTCGAATGCTCGCTGATCAGGGCGTACTGCTTGGCGCTGACGCGCTTCTCGACGACGGCGGCGATGGCCGCCGGGATCAGCAGCACCATGCCGATCACCGTGCCCATCTCGAAATTGGCCTGGCCGATGACCTGGTTGTAGACCTCGGACGCGAGCACCGTGTAGTCGCCGCCGATGACCATCGGGTTGCCGAAATCGGTGATGACCAGCGTGAAGCACACGAAGATCGCCGCCGCCAGGCCGTAGCGGGTGGCCGGCAGCGTCACGGTGCGGAAGGCGCGCCACTTGCTCGCGCCCAGCATCTCGGCGCTTTCGTAGATGCGCGCGTCGGCGACCGCGAGCGCCGCCGACAGGATCAGGAAGGCGTAGGGGAAGACGTAGAGCACCGAGGCGATGACGATGCCCCAGTAGCCGTAGAGGTCGATGCCGAGGCCGAAGGTGCGGTTGACGAGGCCGTTGCGCCCGAACAAAAGCACCAGCCCCTGCGCCTGCACCAGCGACGGCGCGAACAGCGGCAGCACCGCGATCATGCGGAACAGGTTGCGCATCGGCATGGTCGAGCGCTGGATGGCGTAGGCGAAGGCATAGGCCAGCACGATGGCCAGCGCCGCGCTGACCAGCGTCACCGCGAAGGAGTTCCAGGTGATGCGCAGGAAGCGCTCGTTGCCGAGCATCGCCGCGTAGTTGGCGAGCCCGAAGCCGTCCGGCGTCGAGAACGAGCGGCCGAGGATGTGGGCGAGCGGGTAGAGCACGAACAGGACGAGCGGGATGCCGACCACCACCGCCGGCAGCATGACCGCGATCCGGCCGGTGCGGTTCCTCCGGCGCGGTCCCTCGGCCACGCGGTCTGCGGTCAGCGCGGTCATCCGAGCACTTTGATGGTTTCGGGCGGAAACTCGACGGCGATATGCGAGGCGGCGGCCAGCTCCTTGAAGGCATGGCCGGGAACCTCGGCGACGATGTCCTGCCCCGCGCCCTCGATGTCGAGCACCAGATGGGCGAGATTGCCGAGATAGACGATGTTGCGCAGCCGCGCCGGCAGCATGTGGCCGTCGCCGCCCGGCCGGCCGCCGGCATGAAGCCGGACGTCCTCGGGGCGGATGCCGATCAGCCGCGCGTCGCGCCGCTCCGGCGGCAGGGCGACGGGCATGCCGGCGAACCTGCCGTCCTCGAGCGGCAGCATGTTCATCCGCCCGATGAACTCGGCGACGAATTTCGAGGCCGGCCGGTCGTAGAGCTCGCGCGCCGTGCCGACCTGGGCGATGCGGCCCGTGTCCATGACCACGATGCGGTCGGCCATGGTCAGCGCCTCCTCCTGGTCGTGCGTGACCATGATGGTGGTGATGCCGAGCCGCTTCTGCAGGTCGCGGATCTCGAGCCGCAGGCTCTCGCGCACCTTGGCGTCGAGCGCCGACAGCGGCTCGTCGAGCAGCAGCACCTCGGGATCGGGCGCGAGCGCCCGGGCGAGCGCCACGCGCTGCTGCTGGCCGCCGGAAAGCTGCGACGGCAGCTTGTGGGCGTGCTCCGAAAGCGCGACGATGCGCAGCATCTCGGCCGTGCGCGCCTCGATCTCGGCGCGCGGGCGGCGGCGGCATTCGAGCCCGTAGCCGACATTGCGCGCTGCCGTCATGTTGGGGAACAGCGAGTAGGACTGGAACACGACGCCGAAATTGCGCTGGCGCGCCGGCACCTCCGAAAGGTCGCGCTCGTCGAGCGTGACCCGGCCTTCCTCGGCGAGCTCCAGCCCGGCGATGATGCGCAGCAGCGTGGTCTTGCCGCAGCCGGACGGCCCGAGAAAGCAGATGAACTCGCCGCGCTCGATGGTCAGCGAGATGTCGTCGAGCGCGATGGTATTGCCGAAGCGCTTCGTCACATGGGAGAGGGCGAGCGTCACGCGCGATCCTTCGATATGGCGATGGACGAATCCGCCGGGCGCGGCGCTGGAAGCGGCACCCGGCGGCTGTCGGTCAGGCTTCCGGCCTCAGCGCTCCAGCTCGCGCTGCCAGCGCTCCAGCACCGGGCCGCGGTTCTCGGCCGACCAGGCGAAGTCCATGTTCCACATCACCGAGGCGATGTCCTCCGGCAGGCCGGCGGCCTTGAACTTCTCCGGCATCGTGCCGCCCTTGGCGGTGACGATCTCCTTCCAGTTGTAGTATTCGTTCACCGCGTTCTCGGAGACGGTCCAGTCGAGGAAGCGCTTGGCGGCGTCCTTGTTCTTCGACGAGGCCATCAGGGCGTTGGCCTCCAGCTCGTTGCCGGCGCCCTCGGCCGGGATCACCATGGTGATCGGATAGCCCTCGTCGATGTTCTTGATGGCGCGCAGCGCGAAGGAGGCGCCGATGGCGAACTCGCCCTCGCTCGCCGCGTTGCAGGGGCGCGAGCCGCTCTTGATGTACTGGGCGATGTTGCCGTCGAGCTCCTTGAGGTACTGCCAGCCCTTCTCCTCGCCCATCATCTGGATGATGGAGGCGATCATCAGGTAGCCGGTGCCGGACGACGCCGGGTTGGGCATCACCACCTCGCCCTTGTAGACGGGGTCGAGAAGGTCGGCCCAGGAGGTCGGCATCGGCAGGTTCTTGGCGGCCAGCACCTCGTTGTTGACGCAGAACGCGGCCATGTAGCCGGTGGTGGCGAACCACTTGCCGTCCTTGTCGCGGAACTGCTCGGCGATGCGGTCGATGTTTGCCGGCTCATAGGCCTCGAGCAGCGCGCCGATGCGCGGGTCGATCATCGAGGTGACGGCCCAGCCCCAGATCACGTCGTGCTGCGGGTTCGTGGCCTCGGCGAGGATGCGCGCATGCAGGTCGCCGGTCGAGAGGCGCAGCACGTTGACGTCGAGGTCTGGCAGATCCTCCTTGGCGCGGTTGAGGAACGCGGCGATCTCGTCCTCCTCGTAGGAGGTGTAGACCGTGATGCTGTCGGCATGGGCGGCCGAGAGGCCGATGGCCGTGGAGAAGGCCAGGCCCGCCAGCAGCGAGCGATAGGTGGCGGTTTTCGTCGTGTCGGTCATGGTCGTGATCCCTGTTACCCCTGCGGTTCTTTTGCGTCGCGATGCCCGGATGCGGACACCGGCCTTCTCCCGTCTACCGGTAACGGATTTATGACACTCAATGACGCATTAGCAAAGCGCAATGACCGCCC
>JACZJD010000331.1 GCA_014860725.1 Aquamicrobium sp. | reverse complement strand
TCTCATACCGTCGCGTCCGGCTTCCCGCCTGGTCGTGCCCCGCTGTCAGCGATATCGCGCAAAGGCCGGCTAGCCAAGCAGCTTCACGAGCGCCAGGCTGATACAGGCGATGAACAGCGAGGCGGCGAGCGCCAGCAGCAGAGGCGCAAGGCCGCGCGACCGGAGGGCGGATATGTCGGTCTGCAGCCCGACCGCCGCGAGGCCGAGCGTCAGCAGGAGCGTCGCGGCGAGACTCGCCCCATCGCGCATCCCGGCAGGAAGGTCGACGGCGCTGTTGAGCGCGACGACGGCGATGAAGCCGAGGACGAACCACGGCACCGGCGGCCGCGCCGGCGACGCGGCGGATGCGTCGCGCCGAGCGGCCATGCCGAGGAGAATCACCATCGGGGCCAGCATCGCCACGCGCGCGAGCTTGGCCACGACGCCGGCTTCGCCCGCGGCTTCGCCGAGCTGGAAGCCCGCGCCCACCACCTGCGCCACCTCGTGGATCGATGCGCCCGCCCAGATGCCGAAGCTGTACGGATCGAGGCCAAGCACCGGAGCGAGCAGCGGATAGGCCAGCATCGCCGCGGTGCCGAACAGGGTGATCGCGGCCACGGCATAGGCGACGTCCTCCTCGCGCACCCTCGCCACGGCGTTGGTCGCGACGATCGCGGAGGCGCCGCAGATCGACGTGCCGGCGGCGATCAGCCTGACCAGCCCGGCGTCGATGCCGAGCAGCCTGCCGAGCGCCAGCGTGAAGACGAAGGTGGCCGCGAGGGCCGAAGCCACGATGGCGAGACCGCCCCCGCCGAACGTCAGCACCTGGCCGGCCGTGAGCTGGAAGCCGAGAAGCACGATCCCCAGCCGGAGCAGGGTGTGCTGGCTGAAGGCCAGGCCGGCCCGCGCCTGCGGCTGCCGCCCCAGGACGTTGGCGAAGACCATGCCCGCCAGCACCGCGAGGATCATCGGGCTGAGCATCGCCGCGCCGGGCAGCTCCCGCAGCGAGAACGCGGCCGCCGTGATCGTGCCGGTGAGAACGAGGCCGGGCCAGATTCCGCGTTGGCGTCCCGGCAACGGCGCCAGATCGTCCAGCGATGTCGGGAGCGCCGGACCGGACCCCGGTCCGGGCGGAGATGCGTTCATGTGACCCTCCTCGAAAGGCCGAAGAGAAATCACATGCTCCCATGCGCTGTTCCAACGCATTTTTATGGTCGGTTCGTTCGGAAAAATAGAACGATTGCCTACGCCGCTGGGGCGAAGGCCGCGGCGGACATATCCAGCCCGAGGTTGTTCGACCGCGCGAAGCGCGTCACGGGTCGTCGCGACATGGCGAGAGTCGCGAACCCTCCCGGCCACGTCCGTGAGCATCGTCCTCCGCCTGTGTGGCAAGAGACAGGCCGTGCCGACGCACCATGGATTTGGTGGGCCGTTTCCGCCCGGCCCTTACCCTGTCGGAGGCCCTTCGGGGGCTCGGACCGAGCACGATCCTGATCTTTTAAACATTTTAATTGTTGACAAGAGGACAAAGATACAAAAACCTTGCCGCAGGGTGAGGGGAACATAACTCTGGGAGGAGGAGCTCATGCTGGCCGTATCGCTGGCACTGAACGGCATCGTGCTGGGATCAGTATTGCTGCTGTTCAGCCTCGGCTTGACGCTGATCTACGGCGTCGGACGTATCGTGAATTTCGCCCATGGCGCGCTGTTCAGCATCGGCGCGATGCTCGGGGTCTGGCTTGCCGGCCAGGGCCTCCCGCTGTGGGCGACGCTCGTGGTGACGCCGGTGGCCGTCGGTCTCATCGGCGCGCTGCTCGACTGGGCGATCCTGGCGCGGATCCGCGACCGGCCGATGGTGGACAGCCTGCTGCTGACCTTCGGGCTCGCCCTGCTGATCACCGGCGTCCTCTACGAGATGGGCGGCCGGCACGTGCAGATGATGCCGATCCCGAGCGTGCTCGAAGGCGCGGTCCGGCTCTTCGGCTTCACGCTGCCGGTCTATCGCCTGTTCGTGTCGCTGCTCGCCGTGGTGCTGGCCGTGAGCCTCTTCCTGTTCCTCAAGAATTCGGACTGGGGCCTGCGGGTGCGGGCCGCCAACGACGATCCCGAGATGGGGGCCTGCCTCGGCATCAACCGCGAGGTGCTGATGCACTCCGTGGTCGGCGTCAGCGCCGCGCTCGCGGCCGTCTCCGGCGTCGCGGCCGCGCCCATCTTCACGGCCTACGCGACCGTCGGCGACAAGATCCTCATCCTCGCTTTCATGACCGTCATTCTCGGCGGGCTGGGCAGCCTGCGCGGCGCCGTCGTCGCGGCCTATGTCGTCGGGCTGATCATCGTGTTCGGCGAGGGCTATTTCGGCGGGCAGATGGCCCTGATGGTGCTGTTCATCCTCGTCATGGCCATGCTCATCAACTGGCCCCGTGGCTTTTTCGGTGAAGGGAGAACCGAATGACCGGCGCAGCAGCCATGCAATCGCAACTTCGTGCGCCGCAGCGGGCGGCGTCACGACGCCCGCTCCTGGTGGCGCTGGTGCTCCTCGGCGCCCTCGGCGCGACCCTGCCGCTGTGGATGACGAACAGCCCCTTTCTGCTGATGCTCGCGTCGCATGCCGTGATCGCCGCCATCGTGGCCCTCAGCCTCGATCTTCTGACCGGCAACACCGGCCTTCTCTCCTTCGGCCACGCCGCCTGGTACGGGTTCGGCGCCTACGGGGCGGGGCTTCTGTCGAAGAGCCTGAGCGCGGAAATCCTGATCGTCGTGCCGCTGGTGGTTATGGCGGCGTCCCTGACCGCGCTCGCCATCGGCGCCATACTCGTACGGCAGATCGGCAAGACCTTCGCCATCCTGACCCTCGCGCTCAGCCAGATCTTCTATTCGCTGGTCTTCGTCTTCTCGAACCTGACGGGCGGCGAGGACGGCCTCCAGGGCGTGCCGATCATCACGATCTTCGGCCAGACGGTGACGAGCTCGGAAGCCTGGTACTGGCTGCTCTACGGCGTGCTCGTCGCCTCGCTCGCCGGCGCGCTCTATCTGCGCACCACGCCGCTCGGCCGGGCCTGGCTGGCGATCAAGGACAACACCGAGCGCGCGCGCTTCATCGGCATCAACACCGGCGCGCTGAAGCTTGTGGCCTATGTGTTCTCGGCCGGCCTGGCCTCGCTTGCCGGTGCGCTGTTCGTGCTCTTCAACGGTGCGGTCTCGCCGGACGTGCTGCACTGGTTCGAATCGGGCAAGATCCTGATGTACGTGGTGCTCGGCGGCGTCGGCACCATCGTCGGGCCGGTGGTCGGCGCCGCCGTCTTCACCGTCACCGAGCACTACGTCTCCAGCGTCACCGACGCATGGCTGATCTATTTCGGCGGCCTGTTCGTCCTCATCGTCATCGTCGCTCCCGGCGGCCTGTTCGGCATCATCGGCAACATCTATGCGCGGCTCGCCGCCGGCGGGAGGAGGCAGTCATGACACTTGAGATCAACGGCCTCTCGCGTCGCTTCGGCGGCCTGAAAGCGGTCAGCGAGGTGACGACCCGCATCGCGGACCGGGCGATCCACTCGATCATCGGCCCGAACGGCGCCGGCAAGACGACGCTCTTCAACCTGATTACCGGGTCGCTCGAGCCCGACAGCGGCCGCGTCGCCTTCGAGGGGCAGGACATCACCGGCTGGTCGCCCGACAGGCTCGCCCGCATCGGCATCGCCCGCACGTTCCAGCGCACCAGCATCTTCAAGGATCTGCCGGTTCTCGAGAATGTCGCCCTGGCGATCCGCTCGCGGCGCGGCATGCACCGGTCGCTGCTGCGCTCGGCCGCCCTCGAAAGGGAGATCGAGACGGAAGCGCGCGAGCTTCTCTCGAAGGTCGGCCTGAACGGCAAGGAAGAGGTCAGGGCCGGTGCGCTCGCCCACGGCTTCCAGCGGGCGCTCGACATCGCCATCGGCCTCGCGCTCCAGCCGAAGATCATCCTGATGGACGAGCCTCTTGCCGGCATGTCGCGCGGCGACCGCGAGACCGTCGCCACGCTCATCACCCGCCTGCGCGAGGAGCTGGGTCTCGCCATCGTCGTCGTCGAGCACGACGTCGGCATGGTCATGCGCCTGTCGGACCGCATCACGGTGATGCAGCACGGCAAGGTCATCGCCGAAGGGCCGCCGGCCGTGATCCGCGAGGACGAGGCCGTCAAGAACGCCTATCTGCACGGGAGCTTCGCGGCATGACCCAGGCACTCACCTATCAGGCCATGTCCGCCTTCTACGGCACGAGCCAGATCCTCCACGACGTCGACTTCGAGGTCCGCCCCGGCGAGGTGGTCTGCCTTCTCGGCCTCAACGGCATGGGCAAGACGACGACGCTGCGCGCGACCATGGGGCTGGTCGACCGCATCGAGGGACGCATCACGCTCAACGGCGCCCCGCTCGACGGGCCGACCCATCGCCGGTCGCAGATGGGCGTCACCCTCGTGCCCGAGGACCGCAAGGTCTTCGCCAATCTCACCGTCGAGGAGAATCTGCGCGTCGCCATCCGCAAGCCGGCACAGGGCGCCGGCTTCGGTATGGAGGACGCGATCCGCATCTTCCCAAGGCTCGGGGAGCGTCTCAGCCAGAAGGGCGGGACGCTCAGCGGCGGCGAGCAGCAGATGCTCGTCGTCGCCCGCGCCATGCTGGCGAACCCGCACTACATGATGCTGGACGAGCCGACCGAAGGGCTCGCCCCCAGCTATGTCGATGCGATCCGCGACTCCATCGTCGCGGCGCGAGGGCTGGGGATCGGGGTGCTCCTGGTCGAGCAGAGCCTGCCGCTGGCGCAGGCGGTCGGCGACCATTTCCACGTCATCGAGAACGGGCAGATCGTGAAGTCCTTCCTCCGCGAGGAGGTGATGGCCGATCCGCAGCGGCTCGTCGACATGCTGACGGTGGACTGACCATGGCCGACATCCTTGCAACCCGCGACGGTGCGGTCCTGGTGCTGACCATCGCCAACGAACCGAGGCGCAACGCCTTCTCCCATGCCATGACGACGAAGCTCGGCAGGCTGCTGCACGAGGCGGAGAACGACCCGGCCGTCCGCTGCGTCATCGTCACCGGCGCGGGCGAGCGGGCATTCTCCAGCGGGCACGACCTCAACGAGATGCTCACCGACCGCGACGGCGCGTCGGACGAGGGGCTGAACGAGCCTTTCCTGCTGCCGCGCCGCATGCGCACGCCGACGATCGCGGCGATCAACGGCCACGCCCATGCGGCGGGCCTCATCCTGGCGCTGGCCTGCGACATCCGCGTCTGCGAGGCCCATTCGGATTTCGCGGCGCCCGGCGCCCGGATCGGCCTGCTGCCCATCGGCGGCCAGATCAGCGCGCTGCCGTCGATGGTCCCTTTCGGCGCCGCCTATGAAATCCTCGCCACGGGCCGCCGCGTCCCGGCCGAGGAAGCGCTGCGCATGGGCCTTGCCAACCATGTGGCCCGGACCGGCGCCGGGCTGGAAAAGGCCCGGGAGCTCGCCCGGTCGATCGCCGCCAATTCGGCCAGCGTCATCGCCTCCATCAAGACGGGGCTTCTGACCTTCGTCCGCGAGGGTGCTGCGGCGGCGGAGCGCTACGAATGGCAGGAAGGGCGCAGGCTGCAGAGCGAACCCGACGCCGAGGAGGGCATGAGAGCCTTCCTCGAGAAGCGCGCCCCGAATTTCTCCTGATATCGCATTGGATGACCGGACCATGAAGACTGAGATCGAATCGAAATCCCTCCTGGCCAGGTACGGCATCGCGACCACGCGTCCGCGGCTGGCCACCAGCGCCGAGGAAGCCGAGGCGGCCGTCACGGAGGCGGGCAGGCCCTGCGCGCTGAAGGTCGTGTCGCCGGACATCGTGCACAAGGTGGCGGCCGGCGGCGTCAGGCTCTCCGTCACCGCCGGGGATGCCGCCGCGGCTTTCTCCTCGATCATGGCCGCCTGCCGCCAGTCGAACCCGAACGCCGCCATCGACGGCGTACTGATCGAGGAGATGGTCGAGCCCGGCCTCGAGGTCTTCATCGGAGCCCGGGTCGATCCGCACTACGGAACCGTGCTGCTCCTCGGCCCCGGCGGGTCCAATGTCGAGCAGGGCCAGCGGCCGGCCGCGGCCCTTGCCCCGATCACGCCCCGGCTGGCCGAAGAGCTGATCGACAGCGCCTTTCCGGGCGCCTTCGACGGCAAGGGCCGGAAGTCGCGGGAGGTGCTGACGCGCTACATACTGGCGATCGGCGGCGAGGACGGCCTGATGATGAAGGAGAAGGTCGGCGAGCTCGACGTCAATCCGATCATCGTCAACGGCGCCGGCGCGGTGGCGGTCGACGCCGTGGCGGGCGACCTTCCCTCCGGCATGGACGCGCGGCGGATGTCGGATGCCGAGCTCGACGCCGCACTCGATGCGCGCCGCGCGCGGCTCGGCAATTTCGGCGCGCTGTTCGATCCGGCCTCGATCGCCTTCGTCGGCGCCTCGACCCAGAAGGAAAAGCTCGGCTACCGCGTCATCCGCAACATGCTCGACTTCGGCTACAAGGGCCAAATCTACCCGATCCACCCTTCCGCCGACGAGATTTGCGGGCTCAAGGCCTACAAGTCCGTGTCCGACATTCCCGGCCCGGTCGAGCGCGCCTATGTCGCGGTCGCCAACAGGCAGGTGCCCGAGGTGCTGCGCGCCTGCCGCGAGAAGGGCGTGCGCGTCGCGCAGGTGCTGACGGCGGGCTTCTCCGAATACTCCTCCGACAGCGGCGATCTGGAGCGTCGGATGCTCGACGAGGTGCGGACCGGCGGCATGCGCATGGTCGGCCCCAACTGCATGGGCACGTTCTCGGCCTCGGCGCGCATCGCGCTCGCGGCGCCGCGCTACTGCCCCGAAGAGCCCGGCGGCATCACCTTCTTCTCCCAGAGCGGAACCTTCGCCTGCGACGTCAACCGGCGGGCCCAGGTCATGGGCCTGCCCGTGGGGCGGGTGCTGTCGTGCGGCAACTGCGCCGATCTCGACCTGCTCGACTACCTGCTTTATGCCGAGAGCGATCCGGCGACGCAGATCGTGGCCTTCTACGTGGAATCGCTCGCCGAGCCCGGCCTGTTCTTCCGCGCCGCGCAGCGGATGAAGAAGCCGGTGGTGATCCTGCGGGGCGGCACCACCGAGCAGGGCCTGACCGCCGCGTCGAGCCACACCGCGGCGCTGGCGACCGACAGGGCCCTGTGGCAGGCCGGGCTCGACCAGTCCGGCGTGCTGCAGGTCGACACCATCGACCAGCTGATGGACGCGCTGCTGGTGCTGACGGCGCATGGCAGGCTCGGCGGCAACCGGCTCGGCATCTTCGGCTCGGGCGGCGGCGTTAGCGTCACCTCCTCCGACGCCGCGACGCGGGCGGGCATGGCCGTCCCGCAGCTCGACGTCGCGACCGGGGAAGGGCTGAAGCGGTTCGGCGTGCCCGGCACCAGCGTCGCCAACCCGATCGACATCCCCGTCTGGGGTCTGCGGGAAAACGGACGCTACATCCTCGAGGAGATCATCAATCTCCTCAAGGCGGACGGCAACGTCGACAGCATCGTCGTCTATGTCGAGATGGGCTCGATCATGGACTTCGCCGAGGACGACGAGGACGGCCGCAGGCAGCTCGCCGAAATCTGCGAATCGGTGGCGCGGGCGCGCCGCGACGGCCCGGCGATCTCGCTGGCGCTGCGCAGCTCCGGCGACAGGCTTCAGGACGACTTCGTGCGCGAGCAGCGCGTGAAGCTCCTGCCCTACGGCATTGCGGTGTTCTCCTCGACCGCGCGCGCGGTCTGGGCGCAATCGATGCTTCTGACAGCCAGCAAGGGAAGAACCTCATGACGACCGGACGGGGGGACACGATCAGACCGGTGCGCTTCGGGCTGACGCGCGAAGATGCGGCCCAGAGCTTCCTCAACGCATTCGTCGCACCGACGACGAGGATACAGACGCTTCCGGAGCAATTGTCGGATGCGTTGGTCGGCCTCATCGTGCGCGGCGTCTTCAAGCCCGGCGAGCGGCTGCACGAGGAAGCGCTGGCCAAGCGCTTCTCGGTCAGCCGCGGGCCAGTCCGCGAGGCGCTGCGCATCCTGCAGAAGGAAGGGCTGGTGACGATGCCGCCGCGTCGCGGGGCATCGGTGACGCATTTCACCACGCAGCGCGTGAGGGAGATATTCGGGGTGCGCTCCGCCCTGATGGCGATCTGCGCGGAGGACCTCGCGCGCCGCCGTCCGCCGCAGGTGGTGGCGGCGCTCGAGGACGGCACGAAGGCGCTGCGCAAGGCGCTGGAGGGCGGAGATGCCGACGAGTTCATCGTCGTGGTCTACCAGCTCAGCACGTATCTGACCGACATGGCCGGGAACCAGCTCGCGAGGGAGATCCTGTTCTCACTCGCTCGCCAGACCCTGTCCTTCACCAGGCGGGCCCTCGAGGCCATCGAGCACCGGCGGACCTGGGCCTCGAACTGGAACGGCGTGATGCAGGGCATCCGCGACGGCGATCCGGTGCGGGCCGGCCATGCCATCAGCCATCTGGTCGAGACCATGCGCGACGCCTCGCTGGCCGCCTTCGAGCGGATGGAGGCGGAGCGGGAGGAGGCCGAGAAGGCCCGTGCCGGGTGATCCTGCTTTCGACGGCGCGGAGGTCGCCGTCCAGATCCCTGCCGGATCGCCCGCGGGCGCCGGCCAACAAGAAGAGAAACGTCATGGCAAACGGAGGAAGACATGCACGCCAAGACTAGGAAGAGAAGCATTCTGGGCGCCTTCGCGGCGCTGGCGCTGGCTGCCGTCATGGTGCCGGCGTCGGCGAATGCGGAGGATGTCGTCATCGGCGTCTTCGTGCCGACGACGGGCGCGCTGGCCCCGCTCGGCGAGGACATGCGCAACGGCTACGAGCTTGCCGCGAAGGACGCCACGGTGAAGGGCAATCCGGTGCGGCTCGTGGTCGAGGACAGCGCCGGCAAGGTCGACATCGGGCTGCGCAAGGCCCAGAAGCTCGTTCTCGAGGACAAGGCCAAGCTCCTCGTCGGCGGCGCGAGCAGCGCCGTGGTCCTTGGCATCAACGCCCAGGCGGCGCGCCTCAACGTGCCGATCCTGACCACCAACTCGCAGGCCGTCCAGACGACCGGCGAACAATGCAGCCGCTACCTGTTCCGCACCAACCCCAACGACGCGATGATGGCGAAGGCCAACGCCATCATGATGCAGGAGCGCCCCGAATTCCTGGAGAAGAAGTGGTTCGTGGTGTTCCACGACTTCGTCTGGGGCCAGAGCAACAAGGGCGAGTTCGCCAAGATTCCGGGCATCAACATCGTCGGCGAGGCGGGCCGTCCGCTGGGCACGGCCGACTGGTCGAGCGCGATCTCGCAGATCCAGTCGAGCGGCGCCGATGCCGTCTATCTCGCGCTGGCGGTGGGCGACGACATGCCGGCCTTCATCCGACAGGCGCGCAGTTTCGGCGTCGACGCCTTCATGCTGCCGCCGCTCGGCATGCCGGATTCGATGCTGCAGGCCGTCGGCGAAGACGCGGTCGGCATGGTGACAGGCGGCCTCTTCGGCAGCTGGATGTCCGAGGAGACGAATCCGGCCATGAAGACGTTCGTCGAGGCCTATGTCGCGGCCTATGGCGAGGTGCCCGGACCGCAGGCCATCCAGGCCTATGCCGGCATGCAGATCGCGCTGGCGGCGATGGAGGCGGCCGAAACCCTCGACACCGACGGCATCATCGCGGCGCTGGAGACCACGAGCGTCGATTCCGTGATCGGCCCGCTGCAGATCCGCAAGGAGGATCACCAGGGCATGGTCGGCACCTTCATGTCGGAAAGCGTGCTTCTGCCCGACGCTCCCCACGGCGCGAAGATCGGCTGGAAGGTGCTCAAGGAAATCCCCTGGGACGACGTCAAGGTCGAACTGGCCGACACCGGCTGCGCGGGCCTCTGACGGCAAGGCAGGCGAGGCGGGGGTATCATGTCCGACAAAGCCCGGTCAGTCGCGCTGATCGTGTTCTGCCAGGTCTCGGCCATGACCTTGTGGTTCTCCGCAAGCTCCGCCTCGGCCTCCCTGCTGGAGGCCGGCGAAATCACCGGTCAGCAGGCGGGCCTGCTGACCGGTGCCGTGCAGCTCGGCTTCGTCACCGGCACCTTGGTCAGCGCGTGGTTCGGGCTGCCCGACCGTCTCGATCCGCGCCGCCTGTTCGCCGCCTGCGCGCTGGTCGGCGCGGCGGCCAATCTCTCCCTGCTCGCGACCGGGTTCGACACGGCGCTGACGATCGCGCTGCGCTTCCTGACCGGGGTGGCGCTTGCAGGAGTCTATCCCGTCGGCATGAAGCTCGCCGCGGGCTGGGCGGGCCGCAAGGTCGGCCTGATGATCGGAACGCTGGTCGGCGCGCTGACGCTCGGCTCGGCGCTGCCGCATCTCTTCGGCGCGCTCAGCGGGCTGGAATGGCGCATGACGGTCGCCGTCTCCTCCCTGTGTGGCGTGCTTGCCGGCGTCGCGATCCTCTTCTCCGGGCTCGGCCCCGCGCACAGGACGAGCCCGCGCTTCGTGCCCGGAGAGGCCTGGCAGGAATTGCGGCGGCCGGCGCTGCTGCTCGCCAATGCCGGCTATCTCGGCCATATGTGGGAGCTCTACGCCATGTGGGCGTGGATCGGCGTCTTCCTGACATGGGGGCTGGCCGAGGCCGGCGCGGCGGCCGCGATCCAGCCCGGCCTCCTGACCTTCCTGGTCATCGCCAGCGGCGCGGTCGGCTGCATCGGCGCGGGCTTTCTGGCCGACCGCTTCGGGCGCACCGCCGTGACCATGGCGGCGATGGTCGTCAGCGGGCTATGCGCGGCCACCATCGGACTTCTGCCGCCGGCCGGGGCCGCCGTCCTCATCGCCGTCGCGCTGGTGTGGGGCATCACGATCATCGCCGATTCCGCGCAGTTCTCGGCGGCGGTCGCGGAATTGTCGCCGCCGCGGCTCGTCGGGTCGATGCTGACGCTCCAGACCTCGGCCGGCTTTCTGCTCACCTTCTTCGCGATCCAGGTCATGCCGGTGCTGATCGACCTTCTTACTTGGCGCTTCACCTTCGCCGTGCTGGCCGTCGGGCCGTTTCTGGGCACGCTCGCCATGTGGCGGCTGCGCCGCGAGCCGGATGCGGTGCTCCTGGCCGGCGGCAAACTCTAACCCTTCGAGACCTGAGGAAGAACGCCATCATGACCTGGGAAACCCTGCTGCTGGACAAGCCCGAAGACGGCATCGGCATCGTCACCTTCAACCGGCCGCGCCGGGCGAACGCCATGAGCCAGCACATGCTGCGCGAGCTCGAGGCGCTGTGCGGCGAGCTGGAGCGGGACGACGCCATCCGCGCCGTGATCGTCACCGGTGCGGGCGGCGCCTTCACCTCGGGCTTCGACCTGAAGGACCAGGCCGAGGCGATGCCGACGGGCGTCAGGGACTGGGTTCCGCTTCTGGAAGCGGATTTCAAGGGCATCATGTCGTTCTGGAACCTGTCCAAGCCCACGGTCGCGGCCGTCAACGGCCCGGCGCTGGCCGGCGGGTTCGAGCTGATGCTCGGCTGCGACCTCGCGATTGCGGTGGAAGACGCCGTGTTCGGCGAGCCGGAGCTGAAATTCGGCGCCGGCATCGTCTCGATGCTGCTGCCGTGGTTCGTCTCGCCCAAGATCGCCAAGGGCGTGATCTTCACCGGCGAGGATTCGATCCCCGCCCGTCAGGCGCTCGACTGGGGCCTGCTCAACAAGATCGTCACGGCTGACGAGCTGATGCCGGAAGCGCTCACGCTGGCGCGCAAGCTGGCGCAGATGGAGCCGATGGTGATCCGGCGCACCAAGATGGCCGTCAACCGGACCTACGAGATCATGGGCATGCAGGAGGCCCTGCGCGCCGCCCTCGACATCGACATCATGATCGAAGGCGAGGGCGCCCAGCTCAAGCGCGACTTCCTCAAGGTCGTGCGCGAGGAGGGCATGGCGGCCGCGCTGAAGTGGCGCGAAGCGCGCCTGTCGACCGTCACGAAATGACCGGGCGCGCCGGGCGCAGCGACACGGCGCCGGCCGGCCGGCGCGGCATGGCGGCGCTCGCCGTCCTGTTTCTCGCCCGCATCGCGGTCTCCTTCCAGTTCCAGAGCGTGGCGCCGCTGTCGGCGCTGCTCGGCGAGCGGTTCCCGGTCAGCCTTTCGGGGCTGGGCCTCCTCCTCGGCCTCTACATGGCGCCGGGAATCGCCGTCGCCCTGTCTCTTCCCGCCCTGATCGGCCGCTTCGGCCGGGCCGCGATCATCTGCCTCGCGCTCGTGCTGATGGCGGCCGGGGAGATCCTGCTGTGGGCGGCGCCCACCCTGGAGCTTGCCGCCGCCGCGCGGCTCGTCGGCGGGGCCGGCGGCTGCGTCATCTACATCATCACCATCAACATGGTGGCCGATCTGGACACCACGGTGTCGAGCGCCGCGCGGATGGGCATCATCGCGGCGGCGTGGCCGTTCGGGAACGCCTTCGCGCTCGGCCTGCTCGGCTGGCTGGCGCAGTCGGCGCCGGACGTCGCGCGCCATGCGCCGCTGGCGCTGGCGCTTGCCGCACTTGTGGCGACCGGCCTGCTGCTGCTTTTCGGCAATGTGCGCGCGATGGCGGCAGCGCAATCTCCTCGCGAGGCCGGATGGGGCGTCGTCCTGCGCCGCATCTGGCCGGCGGCCTTCTCCTTCGCCTTCTACAATATCGGCTTCATCATCCTGACCGGCTTCGCCGGCCGCATCCTGCTCGAAGACGGGATCGACCCGTCCGTGGCGTCGGGCATCGCCGGCATCCCGATGTGGATGTTCCTGCTGTCGGTGCCGCTGGGCGGCTTCCTTGCCGGCAGAAGCGTGGCGAGGGGGCGGTGGCTCGTCGCCTTCGGCTGCCTGACGGGCGCGGCCGCGGTGCTCGCCACCGCCGGCGGAAGCCATCACTGGCCGCTCTATCTGGTCGCGGGCCTCGTCGGCGGCCTGCCCACGGCGCCCATGCTGTCGCGCGGCCGCGACGCGTCGGGCGAAGGCACGGACATCACCTATTCGGCGCTGTTCTTCGTGTTCTTCGCGGCGCTGCTCGTGCTGCCGCCGCTCGCCGGCACGGCCGCCGACCTCGCCGGCACCGGCCATGTCATTCTCGTCGTGGTGGCGATCCACCTGCTGCTCGCCACGGCCCTGTTCGAACTTGCGCTGCGGCGCACCACCCACGCTCCGTCCACATAGAAAGGGAAATCTCATGGTCGATGCAATTCTGATCGAGAAGGACGATGCCGGCTATCGCGCAGGGCTGGCCGAAATAGCGTCCGCCGATCTGCCGGAGGGCGACGTCACCGTTGAGGTCGAATGGTCGACGCTCAACTACAAGGACGCACTGGCCATCACCGGCAGGTCGCCGGTCGTGCGGCGGTTTCCGATGGTTCCCGGCATCGACTTCGCGGGCCGGGTCAAGGAAAGCCGCAACCCGGATTTCAGGCCGGGCGACGCCGTGCTCCTCAATGGCTGGGGCGTGGGCGAAACCCACTGGGGAGGGCTTGCCGGGGAGGCGCGGGTCAAGGGCGACTGGCTGCTGCCGATCCCGCACGGGCTCGACGCGCGCCGCTCTATGGCCATCGGCACCGCCGGCTACACGGCGATGCTGTGCGTGATGGCGCTCGAACGGCACGGCGTGACGCCGGACTCCGGCGAGGTCGCGGTGACGGGGGCGACCGGCGGCGTCGGCAGCTTCGCGGTGGCGCTGCTGGCAAGGCGCGGCTACAGGGTCGTCGCCTCGACCGGCAAGGCGCAGGAGGCCGACTATCTGAAGCGGCTCGGAGCATCGGACATCATCGACCGGACCGAGCTCGGAGCGCCCGGCAAGCCGCTCGGCAAGGAGCGCTGGGCGGGCGCCGTCGATTCCGTCGGCGGCGTCACGCTCGCCAATCTGTGCGCCACGACGCGCTACGGCGGCACCGTCGCCGCCTGCGGCCTCGCCCAGAGCATGGATTTTCCGGCGACGGTCGCTCCCTTCATCCTGCGCGGCGTGACGCTTGCCGGTATCGACAGCGTCTACTGTCCGATGCCGCAGCGCCGCGCCGCCTGGGACACGCTGGCGAAGGAGCTCGATCCGGCCCTCATCGACGCGATCGGCGCGGAGATCGCGCTGCCCGACGCCATCGCCATGGCGTCCGACCTCCTCGACGGGAAGGTGCGCGGGCGCGTGCTCGTGCGCCTCTAGCGCCCGCAATCGACGGCTTGGCCCGAGGCCGGGCGATCCGCATCCCCCGGGGTGCCGGGCGCCGGCCCGGCACGGAGAGCATGGGCAGGCTCGCGGCGGTGCCGCTGCGAGCCTGTTCTATTGATGGGCTTGGTGCATTTCAGGGAAACCGCATTGAGCGCGGCCGGCCGCGCGGCACACGCCGTCATGGCCGAGCTGGCCGGGGCGCCGATCCGGCGCCTGACGGCCGGCAAGCCACGACACCGACCGACCGGTCCGGGGGCCGGCGATGTGTGCGGAAAAGGTATCTCCATGGTCGGAAGAGGATGGGTGCGACGCTCCGCGCCCTGTTGGCGTGCTGCCATCTCATTCGTCCGACAACCGATAAGTCCGACTATTATCGACTTGACAATTGAATGGTTAAATTATCAGACTGATAAAATCGAGCCGACGGGGAAGCGTCGGCTCGGGCCGTGCCGGACCGATCCGGCGCCCGGTATCGATGTGGAGGAGACAGATGAGACCATTTTTCAGGCGCATGGCCGTTGGCACCCTTGCGGCCCTGGGCGCGCTTGCGGCGATGGCTGCGGCGTCGGCGAACGACTATCCCAGCCGTCCGGTCACGCTCGTCGTGCCCTATCCGCCCGGGGGCTCGACCGATCTGATCGGGCGCATGCTCGCGGAGGCGATCCAGCCCCATCTCGGCCAGTCGATGGTCGTCGAGAACCGCGGCGGCGCCACCTCGGCGGTCGGCACCCAGTTCGTGGCGCAGGCGCCGGCCGACGGCTACACCGTATTGCTCGCGGCTTCGGCCTTCACGGTCAACGAGGCGATCCGCGACGACCTCCAGTTCAAGACCAGCGACTTCACGCCGGTCAGCCAGCTCATCTTCATGCCGCTCACGATGGTGGTGGAGGCGAGCTACGAGGCGCAGACACTGGAGGACTTCATCCGCATGGCCAAGGAGAAGCCCGGCTCGATGAGCTACGGCTCGGCGGGCATCGGCTCCTCCAACCATCTCGGCCCCGAGATGCTGGCCAAGGCCGCCGGCCTCGACATGGTCCACGTTCCCTATCCGGGCATCGGCCCGGCGATGACCGACCTGATGGGCAAGCGCCTGCAGATGCTGTTCGGGACGATCCCCGCCGTGAAGTCGGCGATCGATGCGGGTACGGTGCGGCCGCTGGCGGTGACGTCGACGGAGCGCGCCGCCGTGCTGCCGGACGTCCCCACGATGGACGAGGCGGGCGTGCCGGGCTTCGGCGCGGCCGACTGGATCGGCATCTTCGTGTCGGCGAAGACCGATCCGGCCATCGTGGCCCGGCTGGAAGGCGCGATCCGCGCGGCCTATGCCGATCCCGCGGTCCGCAAGAAGATCGAGGATCTCGGCTCGATCCCGGTGGCGAGCACGTCCGAAGAGTTCAAGGCATTCATCGCGGACGACATCTGGGGCAGGACCGCCCGCGAGCTCGGCGTGAAGGCCAACTGACGACACCTCCTGCGATATGGCGCGGCGGGCATCCGCCGCGTCCCTGTCCGTTGCTGCGGGGAAGGGGAACATGCGCGCGCACATCGACCACAGGGATCTGGCCGCCGGCGGGATATTCACCCTCATCGGGCTGGCCTTCGTGGCGGGCACCTACCGGAGCCTATCGATCGGCGAGGCGGCGCGCATGGGGCCGGGCTATTTCCCGCTGCTGCTCGGCGGCCTGCTCGCGCTGCTCGGGATCGCCATCATTGGGCGCGGCCTCAACGCGGCCGCGCCGGCCCCGGTCGAGGGCGTGACCTGGCGCGGCATGTTCCTGATCGGCGTGGCCCCGCTCGTCTTCGCGGTCACGATCGTGCCGCTCGGGCTGGTGCCGGCGCTCGCGATCACCACGCTGATCGCCGCGCTGTCGAGCCGCGAGGTGGGGCTCGTCAGGGCGGCGGCGATCACGGCGGTCATCGTCGGCTTCTGCGTGCTGGTGTTCAGCTACGGGCTCGGGCTGCCCATCCCGCTGTTCCCTCGGTTCCCCGGAGGGGGCGCCTGAGATGGACCTCCTCTCCAACCTCGCGCTCGGCTTCGAGACGACGCTCCAGCCGCACAACATCTTCTACTGCTTCATCGGCGCGCTGCTCGGAACGCTGATCGGCGTCCTGCCGGGCGTGGGGCCGACCGCGACCATCGCGCTGCTCCTGCCGCTGACCTTCACGCTCGACCCCATCTCGGCGCTGATCATGCTGGCCGGCATCTACTACGGCGCGCAGTATGGTGGTTCGACGACCGCGATCCTGATCAATGTGCCGGGCGAAAGCAGTTCGGTGGTCACGGCCATCGACGGCTACAAGATGGCCCGCAAAGGCCGTGCCGGTCCTGCGCTGGCGGCAGCCGGCCTGGGCTCATTCTTCGCGGGCTGCGTCGGCACGATTGTCATTGCGGCCTTCGCGCCGCCGCTCACCGAACTGGCATTCAAGTTCGGCC
>JACZJD010000045.1 GCA_014860725.1 Aquamicrobium sp. | reverse complement strand
GTCCGGCTCGAGGCCGGCCGCATGCGCGCGCACGGTCTCGCGCGGCGCAGCCTCGCCGAAGGGGCGGTCGCCGTCGGAATGGGTCGTGATGTCCTCCTCGGCCAGCTCGGGCCGGGGGTGCAGTGGAAAGTCCATGTGCCTGCGTTCCTGTCGGGGCGCGCCGGTCGTGAGCGATGGAGGGAAGGGCGAAGGTGCCGCGCGGCTGCATGCCGGCGCGGCCTGCTGCTTGCGGAGCGGATCGTCCCGTCTTCGTCCGGCCGTCACCAGCGGCCCGGGTTCCGCACTCAGATGGGAGCGAGGCGGCGCGAAATCAACATCGCCCCGCGCCCGGCCGCACCCCGCGCCCTCAGTTCGACAGGAAGCGGTGGAGCGTGCCGTCCGACAGCAGCGAGCGCGTCACGCCGCCGAACGCCCACTCGCGCAGCCGGCTGTGGCCGTAGCCGCCCGCCACGATCAGATCGGCGCCGACGTCGTGGGCCTTGGCCGCGAGCGCGCCGGCGACGTCCGGCGACGGCCCCACCAGCACCTCGGAGCGCGCCGTGGCCCCGTGCTTCATCAGGAAGCGGACCACGTCGGCGCCGCCGTCGCGCGCCTTGAAGCTGTCGCCTTCGGCGCAGGCCGCCACGACCACCTCCTTCGCCCGGATGAGGAAGGGCATGGCGTCGGCCACGGCGCGGCGCGCCTCGCGCGTATCCTTCCACGCCACCAGAACCCTCTTGCCCTGCAGCGGCTGGAGACCCTCGGCCGCGAACAGCACCGGGCGGCCGGCGGCCAGGATCAGCGTGCCGGGATCGATGGTCCGGGCGAGGTCGGCCGTGTCGTCGGGAGAGCCCGTCACCACCAGATCCGCGGCGCGGGCGTGCAGGGCGACGACATGCGTCGGGTCGCCGGTCTCGGCGCGCCACGATGCGCGCTCGTCGTTGCCGGCGATGCCGAGGAACTCCTCCTTCATGGCCTTGAGCCGGTCCTCGATGGCGCGCACGCTTTCCTGATAGGCCTCGGCCGCGGCGAGGCCGCTTTCGTCCGAGGGGATCGGCATGCGCGCTTCCGCGACCACCAGCGCGACGAGATCCGCCTCGAAACGGCCGGCGATGTCGCGGGCGAACTCGAGGCGCGGGGCGACGGGGGCGTCCAGATCGAGCTGGACCATGATCGTCCTAAAGAGCATCTTTCCTCTCCTTCCAGGGCCGCAGGCAGATCAGCATGTCAGGCTCGCGGCTTCCTTGACGCGCGTCAAGGATCGCGCACGATGCCGGCGCGACCCTTCGGCGGCCGGGCGTTGCGGAGCAGGGCGACGACCTCCTCGTCGCCGAGCTGGGGAAAATCGCGGTAATGGTGCCCGAGCGCGAGGAAGCGGACGGGCTGGCTGGGGCACACCACCCTGTCGGCCTCCTGCGCCAGCTCGGCGACCGTGCCGGGCGGGCCGACGGGAAGGGCGACGACGATCTCGCGCGGGGCGCGCCGCCTCAGGGCGCGGATCGCCACCCGCATCGTCGTGCCCGTGGCCGCCCCGTCGTCGACGAGGATCGCGGTCTTGCCCCGGATCGACAGCGGCCTGCGGCGGGCGCGGTAGATATGCCGGCGGCGCTCCAGCTCCGGCCGCTCGCGGGCGATCAGCGCCTGCAGCTCGGGATTGTCGAGATTGTAGGCCTCGACGATCTCGTGGTTGAGCACGACGTCGGGCGGGTCGCCGTCGACGATGGCGGCCACCGCCAGCTCGGCATTGCCCGGCGCCCCGACCTTGCGCACGATCACGAGGTCGATCGGCGCGCCGAGCATGCGTGCGATCTCGGCCGCGACCGGGACGCCGCCGCGCGGCAGCGCCAGCACGACCGGATCGGGCAAAGCGAGCTTGGTCAGCTCCTCCGCCAGCTTCCTCCCCGCCTCCTGCCGGTCGCGGAACATCCCGTCAGTCCGCGGGCCACAGTTCCTGCAGGGGCTTCTTCATCGCGTTCCTGACCTGGACGATCTCGCCGCGCGAGACATGCCGGTCGAGAAGCCGGAACACCGCCGAGACCGCGGCGTCGGGGTCGTTCAGGCGGTCGTCCGCGAAGGCGCTCTGGATGCGCGCGATGAAGTCCTCCTTCTTGCGGTTCTCGACCGGCGTGTCGAGCGGCCTCCAGCCCTCGAAATAGATGCCGCGAATCAGGGCCGGCAACTGCGCGGCGAGGTCGGTCATCTCGTGCTGCGGCAGCCAGTCCCGGATTGCGTGCAGCACGCTGCGCAGGAGGTGGTAGGCGCGCCGCTCGGTCCAGTCGAGATCGTCGGCGAGCTCGTTGACCCATTGCTGCGCCTGCTGCGCGGCCTGCGTGAAGACGGTGATGGATGTGCCAGCCATGCGGGTCCTCCAGGGTTGGCCTGCGCCGCCGACGCGTCGATGGCGGCGCGCCGGCGGCGGGCGTGTCGGGACGGGCGTCAGCCGCCCTTTATGGCGATCTTCTTCTCGGCCTGCTGCGCCTCGGCGGTCTTGGGCAGCCTCACGGTCAGCACGCCCCTGGCGAAGGACGCGTCGATCGCGTCGGCATCGACGCCGTGGGGAAGCTGGAAGCTGCGCTGGAAGGAGCCGTAGCGGCGCTCGGACAGGTAGTAGTCCTTCTGCTTCTCCTCTTTCTCCTCGCTCTTCTCGCCCTTGATGGTGAGGGTGCGGCCGGAGAGTTTGATCTCGACGTCCTTCTCGTCGAGGCCCGGCAGCTCGGCGGTGATCTCGTAGGCGTCCTCCTTCTCCACGAGGTCGACGGCCGGCGCCACCTGCCACCCGGTGCGGGCGGTGCGCGGCACATCGAGGCCGAACACCTTCGAGGGCAGGCGCCAGTCGAAGGGGCGGAAGTCGTCGAACAGACGGTCGACCTCGCGGCGGAGGCTTTCGAACGGCGTCCATTCCTGCACCTTTTCGGGAGGCTTCCCGGACGGGGTCTGTGCGGGCGGTTTGTCTGGGGCTTCAGCCATGGCTGAACTCCTTGTGCTTGACGGTTTCCTCAAGGGCACGCGCCGCCTTGACCCTTGGCACCCTTGGCATGAGGGCCTTGCAGGAGGCCCGGAGGCCGCGCGTCCCGGCCGGACGTCGTCGCCGGTCCCGGAGGTCGCGCACGCGCCGCTCGCGTCGGGAAACGCCTCGTTCGCGCCGCTTCGTCCGGTCGGGCTCGATCCGGCACGAGCGCAGCAAACGCCGTCCGAACGCCTTTCTCATTGACGCGGATCAAAATCGGGAGGAGCCTGACGGCGGCCCGTTTTGATCGGCGTCAAGGACGCGCCGGCCGGTTGCCGCTTGAATGAACATATCATCATTCCGACGTGAACGGGAGCGCCGCGGCCCGGCTTCGCAATCGGAAGTGCGGAGCGGCCCGTCCGTCGGACGCCTTCGACAGAGGGAGGCCGCACATGCTTGTCCGTTCGTTGAGCACGCTCGAATGCACGCGGCTGCTGACCGAGCACCGGCTCGGGCGGCTGGCCTGCGCCGGCGACGGCCAGCCCTATGTGGTGCCGATCTTCTTCGCCTATTCGGAAAACTACCTCCATGCCTTCTCGATGCCCGGCAGGAAGATCGACTGCATGCGGGCCAACCCGCAGGTCTGCATGCTGGTCGAGGAGCACGGGGGAGGGCGCGAGTGGAAGAGCGTCGTCGCCGAAGGCCGCTACGAGGAGCTGCCCGACCGGATCGGCCACAAGCGCGAGCGCGATCACGCCTGGTTCCTGCTCAGCCGGCATTTCGACTGGTGGGAGCCCGGAGCCTTCAAGCCGGTGACGGCGGCGGTCTCGGACCACTCCGACCACATCTTCTTCCGCATCTTCATCGAGCAGCTTTCGGGGCGTGAGGCGCGCGAGGACGC
>JACZJD010000044.1 GCA_014860725.1 Aquamicrobium sp. | reverse complement strand
CGGCTGGAGCTCGCCCAGCACGAATGGGCGCGGCTGAAGGCCAACGACAGCCTCGAATGCCGCAACTGCCATTCCTCGGTGGCGATGGACCTGTCGCGGCAGGCCCCGCGCGCCGCCGAGATCCACACGCGCTACCTGCTTTCCGGCGAGGCGACCTGCATCGACTGCCACAAGGGCATCGCGCACGAGCTTCCGAACATGGACGGCGTCGATCCGGGCTGGAAGGTGCCGCCCGAGCTGCAGGGCCGGGAGCTGCCGGCCGCCTCGGTCTTCGACCGGCTCGAACGCATGGCCAACTCGCCGCACCACACCGACTGGATGGCCGAGCTCGCCGCCGAGGCCGAGTAGCGCCGTCGGGACCGCAGCGCGCGGATTTCGCCGGTGCCCGGGACGCGGCTACGCGAGCAGGCGGGCGAAGAAGATCGCGCTCATCGCCGCGCCGACGAGGATGACCACGCCTCTCACCACCTTGCGCGGCAGCCTGCGCGCCAGCGGCGCGCCGGCATAGCCGCCGACGGTTGCGGCGACCATCATCAGCACGGCCTGCGGCCAGGCGACGATGCCGGCGGCGGCGAAGGTCGCGACCGAGATCGCCGACAGGATGAAGGACAGGCCGTTCTTCAGCCCGTTCATGACGTTGAGGTCGCGCATGCCCCACAGCGAGAACAGGGCGAGGAGGACGATGCCGAGGCCGCCGTTGAAATAGCCGCCATAGATCGAGACGAGCACCGTGCCGAGCGCGCCTTCCGGCTTGCCGGCGCGGCGATGCTGCGCCCAGCGCTGCAGCCGGTCGCCGAATGCGAAGGCGAGCGTGGCGGCAGCGAGCAGGAACGGCACGACGACCGAGAGCGCCTCGTTGGACGACACGAGCAGCAGCAGCGAGCCGATGAGCCCGCCGACGGCGGTGAAGGCGACGATCCGCAACAGCCGGCTGCGGTCGTAGGCGGCGACCTCGCCCTTGAAGCCCACGGCGCCGCCGAGATAGCCGGGGAACACCGCCACCGCGCTGGTCGCATTGGCGGCCACCACCGGGACGCCGGTGTAGACGAGGGCGGGGAAGGTCAGGAAGGTGCCGCCGCCCGCGACCGTGTTGAGCACGCCCGCGCAGAATGCGGCAGCAGCAAGGAGGAGATAGTCGAACATCGGGAGAGGGGTCACGCGGGAGGGGGCGAAGAGAGGCCCTGACGGCCTCAGCCCCGGCGTCTAGCACACGGGGCGCTCCGCGTCATGGCCGGATGCGCGCCATCATGTGGATGGATGGCCTCCCAGCGGCGCGGGTCGGCGGAGGGGTAAAGGCGTCGGCAGGCGATTGCCGCCACCGGCCGGTCCGTCGCCTGCGAGGGGCGTCCTGCCACAAGACGGCGGATGCCTCGTCAGACCCTTACGCGAACATAGTCGCCGGGCGCGTCGCCGAGCGGCTTCAGCTTGCGGCCGCCGACCTTGCGCGCGGGCACGCGCTCGTTGTTCTGCTTCTCGATCCATGCGTGCCAGTGCGGCCACCACGAGCCCGGGTTCTCGGTCGCCTTCGCCACCCATTCCTCGAAATCGCCGACCGGCTTGCCGCCCGTCCAGTGCTGGTATTTCTTGAGCGAAGGCGGGTTGACGACGCCGGCGATATGGCCCGAGCCGGCCATGACGTACTCGACCTCGCCGCCGAAATAGCCGGAGCCGACGAAGACCGAGCGCGCCGGCGCGATGTGGTCCTCGCGGGTGGCGAGGTTGTAGATCGGGATCTTGACGTCGGACAGGCTGAGCTTG
>JACZJD010000330.1 GCA_014860725.1 Aquamicrobium sp. | reverse complement strand
GCGAACAGGTGTTCTGGGCCGCCGGCTGCGCCTCGTGCCACGCCACGCCCGGCGCCACGGGCGAGGACCGCCTTCGCCTCGTCGGCGGCGAGCGTTTCGCCACCGCGTTCGGCACCTTCGTCGCCCCCAACATCTCGCAGCACGAGCGCGACGGCATCGGCGGCTGGAGCGCGCAGGACCTCGCCAACGCCATGCTGCGCGGCGTCTCGCCCGAGGGCGCGCACTACTATCCGGCCTTCCCCTACACCTCCTATGCCCGCATGCGGATCGAGGATGTCGGCGACCTTCACGCCTTCATGCAGACGCTGCCGGCAGTGGAAGGCAGTGCCGGCGCCAACGAGATCGGTTTCCCGTTCAACGTCCGCCGCGGCATCGGCCTGTGGAAACGGCTTTACCTGAACCCCGCCCCCGCCGTCGCGCTCGACGATCCCTCGCCTGAAGTCGCGCGCGGGCAGTATCTGGTCGAGGGGCCGGGCCATTGCGGCGAGTGCCACACGCCGCGCGACGCCTTCGGCGGGCTGGACACCGGCCGCTGGCTGGCCGGCGCGGCCTCCATGGAAGGGCGCGGCACCATCGACAACATCACCTCCGGCGAAGGTGGCCTCGGCGGCTGGAGCGAGGACGACATCGTCGTGCTGCTCGAAAGCGGCTTCACGCCCGACTACGATTCCGTCGGCGGCAAGATGGCCTCGGTGGTGCGCAACATGGCCGAGCTTCCGGCCTCCGACCGCGAGGCCATCGCCGCCTATCTGAAGGCGATCCCTGCCCACCCGGACGCATACTGACGTCTCGTTTACGAGGCCTTGCCCACGACCTTCAGCGCGAAGGCGTAGGAATAGGCGATCTCCTCCAGCCGCGAGAAGCGGCCGGACGCCCCGGCATGACCGGCATCCATGTTGATGCGGAACAGGACCGGGTTGTCGCCGGTCTTGAGCGCGCGCAGCCGCGCCACCCACTTCGCCGGTTCCCAATAGGTGACGCGCGGATCGGTGAGGCCGGCGACCGCAAGGATCGGCGGGTAGGCCTGCGCGGTCACGTTGTCGTAGGGCGAATAGGCCGCGATGGTGCGGTAATCCTCCGCCGACTCGATGGGGTTGCCCCATTCGGGCCATTCCGGCGGGGTGAGCGGCAAGGTGGCGTCGAGCATGGTGTTGAGCACGTCGACGAAGGGGACCTCGGCGATGATGCCGGCGAAGTCGGCCGGCGCCATGTTGGCGACCGCGCCCATCAGCATGCCGCCGGCCGAGCCGCCATGGGCCACGATGCGATCGTGGCCGGTGAAGCCTTCGGCGGCGAGATGCCGGCCGGCGGCGATGAAGTCGCCGAAGGTGTTGTGCTTCTTCTCGCGCTTGCCGTCCTCGTACCAGGCGTAGCCCTTGTCCTTGCCGCCGCGGATGTGGGCGATGGCATAGACGAAGCCGCGATCCACCAGCGACAGACAGTTGGTGTTGAACGAGGCGGGGATCGAGATGCCGTACGCGCCGTAGCCGTAGAGCAGGCAGGGCGCGGAGCCGTCGAGCGGCGTGTCCTTCCTGTAGAGCACGGAGACGGGGACGAGCTCGCCGTCCTGCGCCTTCGCCATGAGCCGGCGGGTGACGTAGTCCTCCGGGTCGTGTCCCGAAGGCACCTCCTGCGTCTTGAGCAGCACCCGCTCGCGCGTGCGCATGTCGTAGTCGTAGACCTGCGTCGGCGTGGTCATCGACGAGTAGGAGAAGCGGATGACGTCCGTGTCGTATTCGTAGGAGCCGGCGAGGCCCAGCGAATAGGCCTCCTCGTCGAAGGCGATGGTGTGCTCGTCGCCGCTCGCGCGCTCCCGCACCACGATGCGCGGCAGGCCGTCCTTGCGCTCCAGCCGCACCAGCCAGTCGCGGAAGGCGAGGATCGACAGGATGAGGCGGCCCGGCTCGTGCGGGACGAGCTCCGTCCAGTTCTCCTCGCGCGGGTCGGCCGCCGGCGCGGCCATGATGCGAAAATCCTTGGCGCCGCCCGAATTGGTCAGGATGAAGAAGACGTCGCCTCCGGCCTCGAGGTCGTACTGCACGCCCGTCTCGCGCGCCTTGACGAGGAGCGGCTCGGCCTGCGGCTCGCCGGCCGGCAGCAGCCGGTACTCGCTGGTCTCGTGATCGTTGATGCCGATCATGATCCAGTCGTTGAGGCGGGTGCCGGCGACGTCCATGAAGAAGCCGGGATCGGTCTCCTCGTAGACGAGGCGGTCGTTCGCGGTGTCGTCGCCGAGCCGGTGGTAGAAGATGCGGGACGGGCGGTGGTTGTCGTCGAGGCGGGTGTAGAAGAAGCCGTCATTGCCGGCGTCCCACTCGCCGGAGCCGCCGGTGTCGCCGACCGCGTCGGCAAGGTCGGCGCCGGTCGCGGCGTCGCGCACCCGGAGCGTGAAATATTCCGAGCCCTTGTCGTCGCAGCTCCACAGCAGCAGCCGGTGATCGGAGGAATGGTCGGCGCCGCCGAGGCGGAAATAGGCCTTGCCCTCGGCCTCCGCGTCGCCGTCGAGCAGGATCGTCTCGGCGCCGCCGTCGCGCGGGATGCGGAAGAAGCGCGGATGCTGGCCGCCTGTGCGGTAGGAGGTGCCGTAGGAGAAGGGGCCGTCCTTCATCGGCACGCTCGAATCGTCCTCCTTGATGCGGCCCTTCATCTCCTGGAACAGACGCTCGCGCAGCTCGGCCGTGTCGGCCATCAGCTCCGCCTGATAGGCGTTCTCGGCCTCGAGATGCGCGCGGATCGCCGGGTCGAGAGCCGAGGGATCGCGGAACACCTGCTGCCAGTTGTCCGCCCGC
>JACZJD010000329.1 GCA_014860725.1 Aquamicrobium sp. | reverse complement strand
CGCTCCGGCACCTCGTCGCGGCCATCGATGTCGCGCTCTTCGCGATAGTCGACGGTGATGTGCCGGCCGCCGTCGGCTTCGGCGAGGCGGGCGGGATAGGCGAACAGCTTGTCCTTGAACGGTGCGACAAGCTCCGCAGCGGCCGGGCCCGGAGCAAAAGCGAACATCGATGCGGCGAGAACCGCGATCAGGCCGTTGCGGAAGGCGGGCCGAGGCGTCATGCCGCGTCGTTCCGCTTCCCGCCGGGCAGATGCACGTCGAGGAAGAAGCTGCGGCCGGAAATCTTGGCGATCCCCGAGCCGCCGGCCGCGAACGCCCTTGCCACCGCCGCGCCCAGCGCGCCGGCCACCGTGTCGCCTTCGCACACCACGCGGTCGCGCCCGTCGCCGAGGTCGGTGACCAGGATCGCGGCCCGCCCTACCCGGCGCTCCGCGTTGAGCTTCTTCAGGCAATAGGGGTCCATCGCTCAACCAAGCCGCTCGACATAAACGCAAGCATGGCCGCCCTCCACATCGAAGTCCAGCAGGCGCGGCTTTCCGGTCGCGATCACGCCGGCCGCCGCGGCAATCACGGCTTCTTCGATGCCGCCCGCGGCGAGCGAGCCGCAAACCGCGCCGTCGCCGGCAAGGACGAGCCGCCGGCCGACCGGCGGGAAGGCCGTTCCCGTAGCCCTGACCACCGTCGCAATGGCGAGGTCCCTGCCCTCGCCCATCCACGCCTCGGCGACCGCCAGCGGATCGTCCGCGGGGACGGGCGCGGCGGCGTCCGGCATCCCGGTCAGCCCTCGTGCAGCGTGCGGTAGGCGCGGCGGTAGTAGATCAGCGGCTCGTCGAAATCGCCGATGCGGATGCCCGTCACCTTGCCGAGCAGGATGCGGTGGGTGGCGAAGTCCTTGGCCTCGACCAGGTGGCAGTCGAAGGTGGCGAGCGCGCCGAGGAGCACCGGCGCGCCGGAGGAGACGGTTTCCCACTCGCCGAGCGCGAAGCGCTCGTCCTGCGTCAGCCCCGTGAGGCCGGAAAAGGCGTCGGCCAGCGGCTGCTGCGCCGGCGACAGCGTGTTGAGCGCGAAGACGCCGTTCTGCGCGAAGCAGTCGTTCTCCGGCTTCATGCGGTTGAGGCAGACGAGGATCGTCGGCGGATCGTCCGAAACCGAGCACGCGGCGATGACGGTGGTGCCGCGGCGGCCATAGGGGCCGTCGGTCGCCACAACATGCACCGCACCGGCAAAGCGGCTCATCGCCTCGCGATAGAGGCGTGGCTCGACTGCATTCTTCTTCAGCACGATCTCACCCGAATTTCCGATTCCCGCCGCATATAGGATTGGCCCCTCCGGGAGCCAACAGCCATTCCGCTCCTAGCCTGTTGCACGCCTTCCCGCCAGCCTTTACCAAGTTGACGGTTCTTCCATCGGACAGCTCTGCTGAAAAGGCGCGGATGCAGCCGGCTTTGAAATTCCTGATCGCAGGCGGCGCGCTCGTCCTCGCCGGCATCGCGCATGCCGACGCTCCGCGAATCGGCCTTGCCGCACCGCTGAGCGGGCCGACGGCGCTGCTCGGGGCGCAGCTGCGCGACGGCGCGGCGATTGCCGCGGAGCGGGCCGGCACGGAGCTCCTTGCCGCGGACGACGAATGCACCGCAGAAGGCGGCGCGCGGGCCGCGCGCGAGCTGGTGGCCGAACGGGTCGAGATCGTGGTCGGCTTCCTCTGCACCGAGGCGATCGAGACGGCGCTTCCCGTCCTCGCCGAGGCCGGCATCGCCGTCGTCACGCCCGGCGTGCGCGCCAACGGCCTGACCGACCGGCTTCATGCGGTTGAGGCAGACGAGGATCGT
>JACZJD010000328.1 GCA_014860725.1 Aquamicrobium sp. | reverse complement strand
AACGTCCAGCCGTGGATCATCTCCAACGGCAACGAGTCGAGCGCGATCTTCCCGTCGCATCTGGCGACGATGGGCTTCAACCTCTTGCAGGTCCGCTCCAACCTGGTGGAGCTGCGGTCGATCCTCGACCGCTAGGACGCGGCTTCCGCCGGGGGCGCTGTCGCATTTCGCGCATCCGGCGACCGTTTCGGGAGCGCACGGCGCTTCCGTCTGCGGTCTATTCTCCGGGGAGAGCCAAGGGGGAGAGCCAAGGGGGAAAGCCATATGGCCGGGTTCAAATCCGACATCGAGATCGCGCGTGCCGCAAGCAAGAAGCCGATCATGGAGATCGGCGCCAGACTCGGCATTCCGCCGGAGCACCTTCTGCCCTACGGCTACGACAAGGCCAAGGTCTCGGCCGCGTTCATCCGGTCGCTCGCCGGCCGGCCCGACGGCAGGCTCGTCCTCGTCACCGCCATCAACCCGACGCCTGCGGGCGAGGGCAAGACCACGACCACGGTCGGCCTCGGCGACGGGCTCAACCGCATCGGCAAGCGGGCGGCGGTCTGCATCCGCGAGGCCTCGCTCGGTCCCAATTTCGGCATGAAGGGCGGGGCGGCCGGCGGCGGCCGCGCCCAGGTGGTGCCGATGGAGGACATGAACCTCCACTTCACCGGCGACTTCCACGCCGTCACCACGGCGCACAACCTGCTCGCCGCGCTCATCGACAACCACATCTACTGGGGCAACGAGCTCGGCATCGACCTGCGCCGCATAGACTGGCGGCGGGTGATGGACATGAACGACCGGGCGCTCCGGCACGTCGTCGCGTCGCTCGGCGGCGTCGCCAACGGCTTTCCGCGCGAGACGGGCTGCGACATCACGGTCGCGTCCGAGGTGATGGCGATCCTGTGCCTCGCCGCCGATCTCGAGGACCTCGAGAAGCGCCTCGGCGGCATCATCGTCGGCTATCGCCGCGACAGGAGCCCGGTCTTCGCGCGCGACCTCAAGGCCGACGGCGCGATGGCCGTGCTGCTCAAGGATGCGATGCAGCCCAACCTCGTCCAGACGCTGGAGAACAACCCGGCCTTCGTGCATGGCGGCCCCTTCGCCAACATCGCGCATGGCTGCAACTCGGTCGCGGCGACGACGACGGCGCTGAAGCTCGCCGACTACGTGGTGACGGAGGCGGGCTTCGGCGCCGACCTCGGGGCGGAGAAGTTCTTCGACATCAAGTGCCGCAAGGCCGGCCTGCACCCGGCGGCGGCCGTCATCGTCGCCACCGTCCGGGCGCTGAAGATGAACGGCGGCGTGAAGAAGGACGACCTCGACATCGAGAACGTCGCCGCGGTCGAGAAGGGCTGTGCCAATCTCGGCCGCCACATCGAGAACGTGAAGCAGTTCGGCGTGCCGTCGGTGGTGGCGATCAACCATTTCGCCACCGACACCGACGCCGAGATCGAGGCGGTGAAGGCCTATGTCGCGGAGCAGGGCGTCGAGGCGATCCTGTGCCGCCACTGGGCCGAGGGCTCGGCCGGCATCGAGGAACTGGCGCACAAGGTGGTGGAGCTCGCCGAGAGCGGCAGCGCCCAGTTCGCGCCGCTCTATCCCGACGAGATGGGCCTGTTCGACAAGATCGACACCATCGTCAGGCGCATCTATCGCGGCTCGGAGGCCATCGCCGACAAGGCGGTGCGCGACCAGTTGCACCAGTGGGAGGCGCAGGGCTACGGCCATCTGCCGGTGTGCATGGCCAAGACGCAGTATTCGTTCTCGACCGACCCCAACCTGCGCGGCGCGCCGACCGGCCACGTCGTGCCGGTGCGCGAGGTCAGGCTCGCCGCCGGGGCCGGCTTCGTCGTCGCGATCTGCGGCGAGATCATGACCATGCCCGGCCTGCCCAGGTCGCCGTCCTCGGAGCGCATATTCCTCAACGAGCGCGGCGAGATCGAGGGGCTTTTCTAGCGCGTCCGGCGCGGGTCGAGCCCGACCGACCCACCTCCGCCCCGTCATCCCGGCCAAGGCCGCGAAGCGGCCGCCGAGCCGGGACCCATTGATGCGAAAATCGTCGAGCGCGGCCCGGTCCTCATCCCGGCGCGTGTCACGGCCGCCGCACAATCCCGCCACCCGGCCGTGCTGCTCAATGGGTCCCGGCTCTCGCTCCGCTCGGCCGGGATGACGGCCGCGGCGAACCAATCCGAATTCATGCCGGATTTGCCGGCAAGGTCGCAGCCCGTTCGCCGCGGCGGTTGGTCCGCCGCCGCTGAGCGAAGCGGCTGCGGCCGTTGCCGGCCCTGCATCCACGGTGTCGGCTAACGCCCGCCGCCTCGGGCGCGCCGCCCGTCCTGTGTGTGTCATATTTCCCACAGCTTCCGCCGTGAAAAATAGTTGATTCAAAAACTCATATTTTAATTGTTGACTCATCTAATCATGTTTTCTAAACGGCTGAAATGTGGCCGGAATTAGCCCCTTCGGCCACCACCGACGAGATTTTGACAGGGCCTGAAAAGGCTGGCGCGCCCCCACGTGCTGGCACCCTTTCCTGCGCCCTGAACCGGAGAAGGAACTGACATGAAGGTTTGGCACTCACGCTCGATGCTGATGGCCTGCACGGCGGCGATCGCCGTGCTCTCCGCCGTCACGGTGGCGGCGGCGCAGGACAGCGCCGCCGGCAGCTCGACCGTTCTGGGAACGATCACCGTGAAGGGCAAGAAGGCGGCGGCCTCCGTGGCGTCGGACACGCCGCTGGCCACGCAGACCACGGGCGACGAGATCGCCAAGAAGGAGATCAGCAACCTCGGCGATCTCGGCAACACCACCGAGCCGGGCGTCGATTTCGTCGAGACGCGGCCGGGCGATGCCGGCGGCGTCTTCATCCGCGGCCTGACCGGGCCGCGCGTCGCCACCCTCATCGACGGCGTGCCCATCCCCTATCTCGAGAGCAGCGCCCGCACCGGCAGCCAGTCGCCGACGACCAGCGGCTCGATGGGCGGCGTCGACAGCTTCGATTTCTCCTCCCTTTCGGCCCTCGACATCCTGCGCGGCGCGGATTCGAGCAGGATCGGCTCGGGCGCCCTTGCCGGCGCGCTGGTCCTGCGCACCCTCAACCCGGAGGACCTGATCGAGGAAGGCCGCGACTGGGGCGCGCTGACCAAGATCACCTATGACAGCGCCGACAACAGCATCGCCGGCAGCGCCGCGGTCGCCAAGCGCTTCGGCGATACGTCGCTCCTGTTCCAGGGCAGCTACAAGACCGGCGACGAGCGCAAGAACAAGGGCGACCGCGACATCATCGGTACCGGCCGGACCGAGCCCAACCCGCTCGATTTCGACCAGAACAACCTGCTGTTCAAGGCCCGGCACTACATCGAGGGCGGGCACACGATCGGCCTCACCGCCGAGCGCTACGACTACTCCAGCGACAGCGACCTCAAGACCCTGCAGACGACATCGGGCGGCGCCACCACCTTCCCCGAAGGCCAGCGCTGGGGCTTCGACAACACCCGCCGCGAGCGCGTGTCGTTCCACTACGACTATGTCGCGCCGGGCACGGATTCGCTGGTCGATGCGGCGAGCCTCGTCCTCTACTGGCAGCGCCTGCAGAAGAACGCCGGCCACGACGGCATGACCCGCGCGCCCGCCCGCAACATGCGCGACAACAGGCTCGAGGACAATTCCTTCGGCCTGACCGGCCATGCGGAGCGCGAGTTCCAGAGCGGCTCGCTGACCCACAGGATCACGCTCGGCGGCGCGGGCTCGGTCTCGACAACGGAGCACTTCCTCGCCGCCATTCCGGACACCGCGGCGCAGGCCGACATTCCGAAGATCGACAGCGCCAGGGTGGGCCTCTTCATCGAGGATCGCATCAGCATGGGCGACTCGCCGCTGGCCATCACCCCCGGCCTGCGCTTCGACTGGCACAAGTACACGCCGAAATACACCGACGAGTTCGGGCAGAACCCCGGCTTCCCCCATTTCGGGCTGCCGGCGTCGCGCGACGACGCCCGCATCTCGCCGAAGCTTCTCGCCACCTACGACCTGAACCCGTCGGTGCAGCTCTTCGCCCAGTGGTCGATGGCCTACCGGGCGCCGACGGTGGACGAGCTCTACGGCAACTTCAGCAATCCCACCACCGGCTATGCCGTCCTCGGCAATCCCGACCTGAAGGCCGAGACGGGCCACGGCTTCGAGGTGGGCGCCGATGTCGGCTCCGACGATTTCGGCGGTCGCGTCACCGTCTTCCACAACCGCTACAAGAACTTCATCGGCGTGGAGACGCTGCCCGGCTCGCCGCCGTTCAACCTGTTCATCCAGCGCGCCATCAACATCAACAAGGTGCACATCACGGGCATCGAGGCCAAGGCGCACAAGCGCTTCGACAACGGCATCAGCCTGCAGGGCGGCCTCTCCTACACCTATGGCGAGAACGTCGAGACCGGCGCGGTGCTGCGCGAGATCGCGCCGTTCAAGGCCGTGGTCGGCATCGGCTACGACCAGGAGCACTGGGGCGTGGAACTGACCGGCATCTTCGCCGGCAGCATGCGCGACGACAACAACCCCAACACCTTCGACGCGCCGGGCTACGGCATCGCCAACTTCACCGGCTGGTGGGAGCCCGAGCAGATCAAGGGCATGAGGCTGCAGGCCGGCGTCTACAACATCTTCGACAAGACCTACTACAACGCCCTGCGCGTCCGCAGCGTCAATCCGAACAGCGTCGGCGGCGCGAACCAGCCGGTGGAGTTCTACTCCGAGCCCGGCCGCACCTTCAAAGTCTCGCTGACGCACAAGTTCTGACCTTTGTGCAGCACAGCGCAGGAAAGGGCGGCCCGCGGCCGCCCTTTCTCGTTCCCGCGACGACCCCTTTTCCCGTTCCCGCGACACGAAATCCGCTTGCCGGTTCGGCCATTCGCCGCTAAGGGTTTCGCCATGATCGTGTCGTCGACCTCGAACCTGTGGTGGTGGGGCTGCTTCTAGCGGCCGGTCGATGCGCGTGCGCGTGAAACTTGGGTGGCCGCAACGGATTTCCGGGCGGCCATTTTGTTTTCAAGCCAGTCCGGAGACGCCGTCAGCGCGAACGGATGGAGACGATTGAATGACGCGCGAACTGCTTGAAGACGGCGCGGAACGCTATACGACCAGAGGCGGGGTGAAGGTCACCCGCAAGCGCCACGAGACGCCCTATGCGGGCGCCATCGAGGCCTATATCGACGGCCTCGACTCGCGCCGCGGCTGCGTCTTCTCCTCCAACTACGAATATCCCGGCCGCTACACGCGCTGGGAC
>JACZJD010000327.1 GCA_014860725.1 Aquamicrobium sp. | reverse complement strand
GCCCACCACAGGGGCTGGGCCGAGCCCGCGGCGCGGCGGGCGAGGCCGTCGGCCCCGCGTGCGGAAAGCGTGCGCGAGGCGGGCGAGACGCCGGGAAAGGCGCTGTCGAAGACGGGCACGAGCCGCCGCGCCTCACCCTCGGAGGCCATGAAGAACAGGCCGAAGCCGTCCGCGCCGATGGCGTCGGCAAGGTCGCGGCAGCGCCGCACCGCGTCGGGCATGGTCGCCGCCGGCTGCGGGGCCGCCCATTCGAGGGCGGGAGACCAGGTGTGGAGTGCCTGTTCCTCATACATGTCCGTGCCTTCCCCGTGTGGTTCGCGCAGCATCAGATGATCCCGCTCCTGATCGCGGTGGCGATGGCCATGGCGCGGTTGCTGGCGCCGAACTTCTGGATCGCGTGCGCGACGTAGCTGTTGACCGTGTTGGAGGAGACGCCGAGGATCAGCGCCACCTCGTCGGTGGTCTTTCCTTCCGAAACCCATTTCAGGCATTCGCGCTCGCGGTCGGAAAGCGCGCCGGCGAGGGAAGAGCCTTCGGCGGTCGCGCCGAGATATGCGTCGAGCGCGTAGAGGCATGTCATGTGGGCGCGCGCCAGCATGGCCGGGTCGATGCTGCCCGTGGGCGACGCCGAGAACAGGGCGAAGGCGGTGCGGCCGCGCAGCGCGAGCCGCTGGATGAAGATTTCGGCATGGCCGTGCTCGCGCAGCGCCAGCCGCTCGCGCGCGGACAGGAAGGGTGCTGCGGCGGGCATCGCCCGCGGCGCTTCGCCCGCGCCAGCGGCATGGCCGCTCTCGATGATCGAGAAGATGCCTTCGCCGCCCAGCTCCTCGAGCGCGTCGTAGATCCAGTTGGAGGCGACGATGCGCACGGCCTTGGGTCCGCGCTCGGCCATGGGCTCGACCAGCAGGTAGCAGTCGGCGCCGATGTCGCCGCAGATGCGCCGCATCAGTCCGGAAAGGCCGGTGCGCGAGCCGATCCTTGCGGCTGCGTCCTGTCGGTCCTGGGTCGATGCGAGGTGTATCATCGGTCCGTGGTCTGCCGGGCGGGTCGCCCGGCCATTGCATCATTGGCTGCCCGCGCGCTGCCGCGCCGGCGGATGGAAGAAAACGCGGCACACGAATCGCTCGACGCCCGCGCGAACGCAGGCGACCTCATTGGACGCGATCAGGGACAGTTACTTGGAAACTGACGGAAACGGTTCCGTCGAGCCGCCTTCGGCGAGGAAAGCTACAGGCAGGAGAAAGGGTGAGAACAACTTCCGGACCAAGCGCTGCCGCACCCGCCCGGACCCCGAATCACCCTCCTCAACTCAAGTCCGCCTGCATTTGAATTGATATGTATCCAATTGATTCGCGTCAAGATTCCGCGGAATCATCCGTATAAAAAATCTTAAGGCCCGGACATTCACGTCCGCAGACGGGCGTCAATGCCCCGGGCTCGCGGCAAAAGCGCTCAGGCGTGCAGCGCCTGGCCCAGCGCCTTGAGGGCGGCTTCCTGGAAGCCCTCGCTCTGCGTCGGATGGGCGTGGATCGTGCCGGCGACGTCCTCCAGCCGCGCGCCCATCTCGATGGCGAGCGAGAAGGCGGCCGAAAGCTCGGACACGCCGGAGCCGACGGCCTGGATGCCCAGCACCAGATGGTTGTCGGCGCGCGCCACCACCCGCACGAAGCCGGCCTCGCCCTGCAAGGTCATGGCGCGGCCGTTGGCCGAGAACGGGAACTGGCCGATCTTCACCTCGACGCGGGTCTCACGCGCCTCGTCGGGCGACAGGCCGACCGAGACCACTTCCGGGTCGGTGAAGCAGACGGCCGGGATCGCGCGCTTGTCCCAGCTCCGCCGGTGGCCGGCGACGATCTCGGCCACCATCTCGCCCTGCGCCATGGCGCGGTGCGCCAGCATCGGCTCGCCGGTGACGTCGCCGATGGCGTAGATGCCGCGCATCGAGGTGTGGCAGCGCTCGTCGACGCGGATGAAGGGACCGGTGCGGTCGAGGTCGATCTCCTCCAGCCCCCAGCCCTCGGTCGCGGGCTTCCGGCCCACCGTGACGAGCACGTGGTCGGCGGGGATGTCCTGCGGCTTGCCGTTCGCCTCGACGACGAGCGCGTCGCCCGAGAGCGACAGGCCCTTGGCCTTCGCGCCCGTCAACACCGTGACGCCGAGCTCGGACAGCCGCCTGGCGACCGGCTTCGTCAGGTCGGCATCGTAGAGCGGCAGGATGCGCGACAGCGCCTCCACCACCGTCACCTTCGTGCCGAGCTTGGCGAAGGCGGTGCCGAGCTCCAGCCCGATATAGCCGCCGCCGACGACGGCGAGCGTGGACGGCACCTTCCTGAGCGACAGCGCCTCGGTGGACGAGATCACGCGTCCGCTGAAGGGCAGGAGCGGCAGTTCCACCGGCACGGAGCCGGTGGCGATGACGATCGCCTCGGCGCGGACGACTTGGCGGCCGGTCTCGGTCTCGACCTCCACGGTCTTGCCGTCGCGGAAGCGTGCCCAGCCCTCGATGGACTTGACCTTCGCCTTCTTGAGCAGGCCGGCGACGCCGGTGTTCAGCCGGCCGACGATGCGGTCCTTCCAGGCGACGGTCTTCGCCATGTCGATAGCGGGGGAGGCAAGCGCGATGCCGAGCGGGTCGCGGCCCTCCGCCATCTCGCGGACCTTGAAGAACTCGTCGGCGGCGTGGATCAGCGCCTTGGATGGGATGCAGCCGACGTTAAGGCAGGTGCCGCCCGGCTTCCCCGCCTCGACGATCACCGTGTCGATGCCGAGCTGGCCGGCGCGGATGGCGCAGACATAGCCGCCGGGGCCGGCGCCGATGACGAGGAGCTTGCAGGAGATTTCCTTCATCAGTGGTCTCTTTCCTGAGCCATGATCCTGTCCGAAAGCCGGCATCCACTTTTCGGGATCATGGTTAGTCCCCCACGAAGATCAGGGCCGGCGTTTCGAGCAGCGTCTTCAGCCGCTGCACGAACACGGCGGCGTCCCAGCCGTCGACCACGCGATGGTCGAAGGAGGAGGACAGGTTCATCATCTTGCGCGGCACGAAGCCGGTGCCGTCCCACATGGGGCGCACCATCATCTTGTTGACGCCGACGATGGCCACCTCCGGGTGGTTGATGACCGGCGTGGTGGCGACGCCGCCGAGCGCGCCCAGCGAGGTGATGGTGATGGTGGAGCCGGAAAGCTCCTCGCGCGTCGCCGTGCCCGAGCGCGCGGCGTCGGCCAGCCGACCGATCTCGGCGGCGCTTTCCCACAGGTCGCGGGCCTCGGCATGGCGCAGCACCGGCACGACGAGGCCGGCCGGCGTCTGCGCCGCGATGCCGACATGGACGCCGCCATGGCGGTGGACGATGCCGGCCTCGTCGTCGAAGAGCGCGTTGATCTGCGGCTGCTCGGCCACCGCCTTGACGATGGCGCGGACGAGGAAGGGCAGGATCGTCAGCTTCGGCCGCTCGGCCGCGCCGGCCGGCCGCTGCTCGCCGTTCAGCCTGGTGCGCAGCTCCTCGAGCGCGGTGACGTCCACCTCCTCGACATAGGTGATGTGCGGGATGCGCGCCTTGGCCAGCGCCATCTTCTCGGCGATGCGGCGGCGCAGGCCGACGACCTTGACCTCCTCGATCGCCGTGTTCGGCCGCAGGCCCGTCGCGACCGGCGCGGTGCCGCGGGCGATGAAGCCGTCGAGGTCGTCATGGGT
>JACZJD010000326.1 GCA_014860725.1 Aquamicrobium sp. | reverse complement strand
CGGCGGTCGAGACGGTGTCCTGGAACTCCGGCGCGTTGACCGGTCCGACATGGGCGAGCGCGGTCAGGTCGCCGTTGCCGATCTGGTAGAGGCCGATCTCGTCCGTCTCCAGCGAGCCGGTGAATACGCCGGGCGAGGCCGGCGACAGCGTCACCTCGATGGACTGGCCCGACGGCGTGATGACGGTGGCGCGGCCGGGATCGTCGCTCATGGTCTGGCGGATGATGTCGAGCGTCATGCCGCGGCCGGCGGCGGTCAGGCGCTCCTCCTCCAGCTCCGGCTCCTTCATCAGCCAGTGGGCCATGCGGCGGTAGAGCGCGGCGTGCGGGCCGCCGCCCTCGAAGCCGCGCGCCCACAGCCAGCCCTGATCGGAAAGCAGCATGCCGACGCGGCCCTCGCCCTTGCGGTCGAGCACCAGAAGCGGCTTGTCGTCGGGGCCGTCCATCACCACCGCGCCGGTCGGGTCGCCGATGTCGACCAGCCGGAACCAGCGGCTCCATTGCGGCGGCTCGGCGGCCGAGCCTTCGAGGCCGCGCGTGACGGGGTGGCGCTCGCCGGTCTCGGTCAGGCGCGGATGGAAGCCCCGCTCGACCACCGTGCCGGTCGGCAGGCCGGGCAGGGCCGAGATCAGCGGCGTGCGCGCGATGGACTGGCCGCCGGCATATTCCGGGCCGGCCGCCACCAGCAGCGCGCCGCCCTTTTCGACATATTCGGCGATGTAGTCGTAATAGAGGATCGGCAGCACGTCGCGGTGCTGGTAGCGGTCGAACACGATCAGGTCGAAGTCGTCGATCTTCTCCACGAACAGCTCGCGCGTCGGGAAGGCGATCAGCGACAGCTCGTTGATCGGCGTGCCGTCCTGCTTCTCCGGCGGGCGCAGGATGGTGAAATGGACGAGCTCGACCGCCGTGTCGGATTTCAGAAGGTTGCGCCACGTCCGCTCGCCGGCATGCGGCTCGCCGGAGACGAGGAGCACGCGCAGGTTCTCGCGGATGCCGTCGAGCAGGGCGATGGTGCGGTTGTTGGTGTCGGTCAGCTCGCCGGGGGCGGTCTCGATGGACAACTCGACGATGTTCTTGCCGGCGTTGGGGATGGTCAGCTCCAGCGGCATCTCCTCGCCGATGACCGCCTCGTGGGTGCCGATCGGCTCGCCGTTGACGAGGACGCGGACCGTGACGGTGCCGCCATCGCCGCTCGTGTCGAGGACGCGATAGGTCAGGTCCACCGGCCGGCCGACGATGCCGAAGCGCGGCGCGCGCTCGAAGCGGATGCGGCGGTCGAACTCGTCTTCCTCGCCGGTGACGAGCACGTGCAGCGGGCCGGAGAGGGACCCCGCCTCGGCGGGCGCGTCGTGGACCTGGCCGTCCGTCACCATCATCGTGCCGCCGATGCGCGAGGGCGGAACGTCGCGCAGCGCCTGCTCGGCGGCCCCGAACAGGCGCGTCTGCGTGCGGTCGTCGGCGGCCTCGGCGCGTCCGCTCTCGACCACGCGCACCTCGAACTGCGGGAAGCGGGCGAGGCGGGTCTGAAGCTCCTCGACGGCGCTGTCGGTCTGGGCGGTGCGCTCGCCGATGTCCTGGCTCTGGCTGCGGTCGACCACCAGCGCGACGACGCTCTTCAGCGGTTCGCGCTCCTCGTCGAGCAGCACGGGGTTCAAGAGCGCGATGGCGAGCGCCGCGAAGGCGGCGAGCCGGATCAGGCCGCCCGGCCGGCGGAAGAACAGCCCCGTCACGACCAGCGCGGCCACCGGCACGAGGACGGCGGCGAGCCACAGGGGAGACAGGAGCGGTTCGAAGGCGAGCGACCAGTTCATGCTACTGCCCCAGCCGTTCGAGCAGTATCGGCACGTGGACCTGGTCGGATTTGTAGTTGCCGGTCAGCACGTACATCATGATGTTGACCCCGGCGCGGAAGGCGTAGACGCGCTGCATCGGGTCGGCCGGCACGGTCGGCAGCAGCGGCGCGCCGGAAGCGTCGATCGCCCAGGCGCCGGCGAAGTCGTTGGCGGTGATCATGATCGGCGTGACGCCGTCGCCGGTGCGCACCGGACGATTCTCGACGTTCTCGGCGTCGAGCGAGGCTTCGACCCACAGCGGCCCGCCGGCATAGCGGCCGGGAAACTCGGGCATGATGAAGAAGGTCTTGGTCAGCACGTGGTCGGCCGGCACCGGCTCCAGCGGCGGCACGTTCATGGTGGCGAGCATGTCGCGCAGCCGCCGCGTCGAGGGGCTGGCCGAGCCTTCGAGGCCGGGGGCGTAGCGGTCGCGCGTGTCGAAGAGCACGGTGCCGCCCTCGCGCATATAGGCGTCGACGCGGGCGAGCGCGCCTTCGGACGGCATCGCCGTCTCGGCATCGACCGGCCAGTAGATCAGCGGATAGAAGGCGAGCTCGTCGGCCTCGATGTCGATGCCGGCCGGCTCGCCCGGCTCCAGCGCGGTCTTGTCGGCGAGGAAGCGCGACAGGCCCTGCAGGCCGGCGCGGCTCAAGGAATCGATGGCGCTGTCGCCGGTCCGCACGTAGGCGATGCGGGTCTGGGTGATGGCGGCGATGGCCGCGTCGTCGCTGGTCTCGACGGCGGCTTCGGTCTCCTGCGCCACGGCCGCGCCGCCGGCGAGGAGAAGGGCGATGCCGCCCGCGGCGAGCACGACGGCCGCGC
>JACZJD010000325.1 GCA_014860725.1 Aquamicrobium sp. | reverse complement strand
CTGACGCCCTGACGCCCTGACGCCCTGACGCCCTGACGCCCTGACGCCCTGACGCCCTGACGCCCTGACGCCCTGACGCCCTGACGGGGGAATCCACGGCTGCGCATGTGTCAATTCTGAAACTGATATCAATATCATTTTCTTGACAGTGTCAATCTGGCGGCGTGGCGCGGCACGTCATCCTGGCAGCGTGGCGCGGCTCCTCATTTGGCAACCCGGCGCAGCCCTGCATCATGGGCTCTCGGCGTGACTCCTCATCGTGGCAGATCAGCGCGGGCTCCTCATTCTGGCACCTCGGCACGGCTCATTCTGGCACTCGGTACGGGTCCTGATCGCGGCAGCTTAGCACGGGTTCCTCATCCCGGCGGCCCGGCGCTGCTCCCCGTTCTGGCAACGGTTCAGCCCCGCTCCTCGTCGTCCAGCGCCGCGACGACGCGCGCGAGCATGCCGAGGAACGCCGTCCGTTCCTCCGGCATAAGGCCGGACAGCGCCTGTGCGTTGACCTCGACGGCCGCGGCGAACACCGCCTGCGCCTTGGCCCGCGCCTGCGGCGTCAGCGAGAACAGCATGGCCCGGCGGTCCCGCGGGTCGGGCCGCCGCACGACCAAGCCGTCGCGCTCCATCCGCGACAGCGTCGCCGCCATGGTCGGCTGCTCGATGGCCGCCGCCTCGGCCAGCACCTTCTGCGGCAGCTCGCGTCCGTCGCCCAGCGCGAACATCACCGGCATGTGGGCCGAGGACAGGCCCTGCGGCTTCAGCCGCCGGTCGATGGCGCGGGCGAACAGCCGCGCCGCCCAGTTGGTCATGTAGCCTGCCGATTTGTCGCGCCTCAGCTGCATCGCGTCCGCTTGCCGGAAAATTACATTGCATGCTATATAAATCGCGGATCGGTTGACTTCAACCAGCCAGTTCCCGGCGTCCCGCCGAATTCAAGGAGCGAGCCATGCCCATGAAGAGCACGCAGCAGCGCTACGGCGCGGTCCCCATCGCCATCCACTGGATCACGGCGCTCGCCCTCCTCGGCCTGCTCCTGTCCGGCTTCCGCGCCGAGGACATGACCGACGACGCGGCGAAGATCGGCATCCTGCGCGTCCACAGCGCCGTCGGCGTCTCGGTCCTGCTCCTCACCGTCGCCCGCATCCTGTGGTGGGTGGCCGTCGACAGGAAGCCCGCCTACCCCGCCGCCATGCCGCGCTGGCAGCAGATCGCCTCGTCCGCCGTCCACGGCCTGCTCTATCTCGCCGTGCTGCTGATGGCCGGCAGCGGCATCGCCACCATGGCGCTTTCGGGCGCCGGCGACATCGTCTGGGGCGGCGCGGCCGCGCCGCTGCCCGATTTCAGGCAGTTCGCCCCGCGCGCCGCCCATGGCCTCGGCGCCTCGATCCTGATCCTGCTTTCCCTCCTGCATATCGCGGCCGCGCTCTATCACCAGTTCGTGCTGCGCGACCGGCTCCTCGCCCGCATGGGACTGGGCCGTCTCTGAGCGCCTTCGCGGCGTGACTGCGCATGCGGGCAACGCATGGCCCGCATGCGCCATTTGCTGCCATTTCCGGGGTTCCCTCGTCCGTCTCCTTACCCTATAAGGCCCGCCTAGCCTGACAGAATCCCCACTTGTCCAGAACCGGCCGGGTCCTCCCGTTCCGGTCTTTGCGCAAGCCCCAAAGAAGCGGACGCCCCATGCCAAAACGCACCGACATCAAGTCGATCCTGATCATCGGGGCCGGCCCCATCGTCATCGGCCAGGCCTGCGAGTTCGACTATTCGGGCACACAGGCGTGCAAGGCGCTGCGCGAGGAGGGCTACCGCGTCATCCTCGTCAACTCCAACCCGGCCACCATCATGACCGACCCGGAGCTGGCGGACGCAACCTATATCGAGCCGATCACCCCGGAAGTGGTGGCCAAGATCATCGCCAAGGAGCGGCCGGATGCGCTCTTGCCGACCATGGGCGGCCAGACCGCGCTCAACACCGCCCTTTCCCTGCGCCGCATGGGCGTGCTCGACCGCTACAACGTCGAGATGATCGGCGCCAACGCCGAGGCCATCGACAAGGCCGAGGACCGGGCGCTGTTCCGCGAGGCGATGAAGAAGATCAGGCTGGAGACGCCGCGCTCCATGCTCGCCAACGCCACCGAGGTCAAGGAGGCCGACCGCAAGGCGCACGAGGCGCGCCGCGCCGAGCTCAGGGCATCCAACCCCGCCGACCTCGACGCCGCGCTCGACGCGCTGGAGACCGAATGGAACCTCGGCGAGGGCGACCGCAAGCAGCGCTACATGGCGCACGCCATGGGCGTCGCCGCCCAGGCGCTCGACCATGTCGGCCTGCCGGCCATCATCCGCCCCTCCTTCACGCTCGGCGGCACCGGCGGCGGCATCGCCTACAACCGCGCCGAGTTCTTCGACATCGTGCAGGCCGGCCTCGACGCCTCGCCGACCACCGAAGTGCTGATCGAGGAGAGCGTCCTCGGCTGGAAGGAGTACGAGATGGAGGTGATCCGCGACCGCGCGGACAACTGCATCATCGTCTGCTCCATCGAGAACGTCGACCCGATGGGCGTGCACACGGGCGATTCGATCACCGTCGCCCCGGCGCTGACGCTGACCGACCGCGAATACCAGATCATGCGCTCGGCCTCGATCGCCGTGCTGCGCGAGATCGGCGTCGAGACCGGCGGCTCCAACGTCCAGTTCGCCGTCAACCCGGCCGACGGCCGCCTCGTCGTCATCGAGATGAACCCGCGCGTGTCGCGCTCGTCCGCCCTTGCCTCGAAGGCGACCGGCTTCCCCATCGCCAAGGTCGCGGCCAAGCTCGCCATCGGCTACACGCTCGACGAGCTCGACAACGACATCACCGGCGGCGCCACGCCCGCCTCGTTCGAGCCGTCCATCGACTATGTCGTGACCAAGATCCCGCGCTTCGCCTTCGAGAAATTCCCGGGCGCCGAGCCGGTGCTGACCACGGCGATGAAGTCGGTCGGCGAGGTCATGGCCATCGGCCGCACCTTCCAGGAGAGCTTGCAGAAGGCGCTGCGCGGGCTGGAGACGGGGCTCACCGGCCTCGACGAGATCGAGATTCCGGGCCTCGGCCAGGGCGACGACCGCAACGCCATCCGCGCCGCGCTCGGCACGCCGACGCCCGACCGGCTGCGCATGGTGGCGCAGGCGATCCGCATGGGCACGTCTCTGGAAGACGTGCACGAGATGTGCCGCATCGACCCGTGGTTCCTCGACCAGATCGCCGAAATCCTCGCCATGGAGGCGCGCATCCGCGCCCACGGCCTGCCGGAGGACGCCGACAACCTGCGCATGCTCAAGGGCATGGGCTTCTCCGACGCCCGCCTCGCCTCGCTGGTGAAGAAGGACGCCGAAGAGGTTGCAAAGATTCGGCAAAAGCTCGGCGTCCATCCGGTGTTCAAGCGCATCGACACTTGCGCCGCCGAGTTCGCCTCGCCCACGGCCTACATGTATTCGACTTACGAGGCGCCCTTCGCCGGCGTGCCGGCCGACGAGGCCCAGGTCTCGGACAAGAAGAAGGTCGTCATCCTCGGCGGCGGCCCCAACCGCATCGGCCAGGGCATCGAGTTCGACTATTGCTGCTGCCACGCCGCTTTCGCGCTGAACGAGGCCGGCTACGAGTCGATCATGGTCAACTGCAACCCGGAGACCGTCTCGACCGACTACGACACCTCCGACCGGCTCTATTTCGAGCCGCTGACGCCGGAGGACGTGCTCGAGATCCTGCGCGCCGAGCAGGCCGCCGGCACCCTCGTCGGCGTCATCGTCCAGTTCGGCGGCCAGACGCCGCTCAAGCTCGCCGAGGCGCTGGAGCGCGCCGGCATCCCGATCCTCGGCACCTCGCCCGACATGATCGACCTCGCCGAGGACCGCGACCGCTTCCAGAAGCTCCTCGTCAGGCTGGGTCTCAAGCAGCCGAAGAACGGCATCGCCTGGTCGGTCGAGCAGGCGCGCACCGTCGCCTCCGAGCTCGGCTTCCCGCTGGTGGTGCGCCCGTCCTACGTGCTCGGCGGCCGCGCCATGCAGATCATCCACGACGAGGGCCAGCTCCAGACCTACCTGCTCGACACCGTGCCCGGCCTCGTGCCCGAGGACATCAAGCAGAAGTACCCCAACGACAAGACCGGCCAGATCAACACCCTTCTGGGCAAGAACCCGCTGCTGTTCGACACCTATCTGACCGAGGCGACCGAGGTCGACGTCGACGCGCTGTGCGACGGCAGGGACGTCTATGTCGCCGGCATCATGGAGCATATCGAGGAGGCCGGCATCCATTCGGGCGACTCGGCCTGCTCGCTGCCGGTGCGCTCGCTCTCGGCCGACACCGTCGCCGAGCTGGAGCGCCAGACGGCGGCACTTGCCCGCGCGCTCAATGTCGGCGGCCTGATGAACGTGCAGTACGCCATCAAGGACGGCGAGATCTTCGTCCTCGAGGTCAACCCCCGCGCCAGCCGCACCGTGCCCTTCGTGGCCAAGGCCATCGGCCGGCCGGTGGCCAAGATCGCCGCGCGCGTCATGGCGGGCGAGACGCTCGACGGCGCCTTCGGGCACTATGGCGACAGGCCCGATCTCGGCAGGCTGTCGCACATCGCGGTCAAGGAGGCGGTGTTCCCCTTCGCCCGCTTCCCCGGCGTCGACACGCTTCTGGGGCCGGAGATGAAGTCGACCGGCGAGGTCATGGGCCTCGACGCCGACTTCGCGCTCGCCTTCGCCAAGGCGCAGCTCGGCGCCGGCGTCGACCTGCCGCGCTCAGGCACGCTGTTCGTGTCGGTGCGCGACGAGGACAAGGCCAAGGTGCTGCCCTCGGTGAAGCGGCTGGCCGATCTCGGCTTCAGGGTGCTGGCAACCGGCGGCACCCAGCGCTTCCTCGCCGAGAACGGCGTTCAGGCCGAGAAGATCAACAAGGTGCTGGAAGGCCGCCCGCACATCGAGGACGCCATCCGCAACCGCCAGGTCCAGCTCGTTTTCAATACCACGGACGGCCAGAAGGCGGTCTCGGACTCGAAGTCGCTGCGCCGCGCGACCCTGATGCAGAAGGTGCCCTACTACACGACCATGGCGGGCGCCGCCGCCGTCGCCGAAGCCATCGCCGCGCTGAAGGCGGGATCGCTGGAAGTGCGGCCGCTGCAGGGCTATTTCTGAGCCGGCAGCGCCAGCTCATTGCAGCCGCCCGCCATGCGGCGACGCTTCCGTCGCCGCATGGCAAAGATCCGACGTTTGCGGGACCGGCTGTCAGGGCAAGCCTTGACTTGAGAAGGGAATCCGATATCGGGAATGCCGCGCGGGACGACCCGCACCGTTGAAGACCATTCCGGGACGGCCCGGCCCAACACAAGGGGGCCGGAAATGGCTGGACCCATCGAACAGTTCGAGATCAGGCCGATCGTCAGCTTCGGCGAGATCGGCGGCTACGAAGTAGCCTTCACCAATTCTTCCGCCTACATGGTCCTCGCCGTCGTTCTGGCCGGCGGCTTTCTCTATCTCGGCACGACGGCGCGAGGCTTCGTTCCCGGCAGATGGCAGTCATCCGTCGAACTGCTTCACGAGTTCGTGGCGAAGACCCTGCGGGAGAATGCCGGCGAACAGGGCATGCGGTTCTTCCCGCTCGTCTTCTCCCTTTTCATGTTCGTGCTGCTGGCGAATCTCATAGGCATGTTCCCCTATGCCTTCACCGTGACGAGCCATATCGTCGTCACCTTCGCGCTGGCAATGCTGGTCTTCCTGACCGTCACCCTCTACGGCCTGTGGCGGAACGGCCTCGGCATCTTCCGCCTGTTTCTGCCTTCGGGCGTTCCCGTGGCGCTCGCGCCGATCATCATCCCGATAGAGGTCGTTTCCTATCTTTCCCGGCCCGTCAGCCATTCCGTCCGCCTGTTCGCGGTCATGCTCGCCGGACACATCACATTGAAGGTGTTCGCGGGGTTCGTGGTCAGCCTCGCCGGCTTCGGCGCGCTGGGCATCGCCGGAGCGCTGCTGCCCCTGGCCATGACGGTGGCCCTCACGGGGCTGGAGCTGCTGATGGCGGTCATACAGGCCTACATCTTCACGATGCTGACCTGCATGTATCTCAACGACGCGCTGCATCCGGGACACTAGAGGCGCGCGGCATCGTGCCACCCCCGCGCGAGCGAGGGTGGCTGCGGAAAAGCGCTGCCCTATCTGCGGGTCAGCATCGACATCGCCCTCTCGCTGTAGCGCTCGCCGGAGAATTTTTCCGGCGCCAGCATGTCGCCGAGCCTTGCAAGCTCCTGCGGCGAAAGCACGATGTCGGCGGCGGCGACGTTCTGCTCCAGATGCGGGATCTTGCGCGCGCCGGGAATGGGGACGATGAAATCGCCCTGATTCATCACCCAGGCGAGCGCGAGCTGCGCGGCCGTCACGCCTTTTTCCGCCGCCATCTCCTCCAGCGTCGCCACCAGTGGCGCGTTCGCGGCCATGTTCTCGGCGCTGAAGCGGGGGAGCGTGCGGCGGAAATCCTTCTCGCCGAAATCGTCCGTCGTCTGGATCTTCCCCGTCAGGAAGCCGCGGCCGAGCGGGCTGAACGGCACGAAGCCGATGCCGAGCTCGCGGCAGGTGTCGAGGATTTTGCCTTCCGGGTCGCGCGTCCACAGCGAATACTCGCTCTGGAGGGCCGAGATCGGATGGACGGCGTGCGCCCGGCGGATGGTGTCGGCGCCCGCCTCCGACAGGCCGAGCGCCCGCACCTTGCCCTCCTTCACCAGCTCGGCCATGGCGCCGACGGTATCCTCGATCGGCACCTGCGGGTCGACGCGGTGCTGGTAGAGAAGGTCGATCACCTCGACGCCGAGCCGCTTCAGCGACGCCTCGGCCACCTCGCGGACATGCTCCGGCCGGCTGTCGAGGCCCGACATGGCGGCAGCGCCGGCCTTGCTCGTGTCGATGCGGAAGCCGAACTTGGTGGCGATGACCACCCTGTCGCGATAGGGCTTCAGCGCCTTGCCGACCAGGATTTCGTTCTCGAACGGGCCGTAGACCTCGGCCGTGTCGAAGAAGGTGACGCCGAGCTCGACCGCCCGGTGCAGCGTGCGGATGGCGTCCTGCTCGTCCTGGCCGCCATAGGCGTGGCTCATGCCCATGCAGCCGAGACCGACGGCCGAGACGGTGAGGTGCGGGCCGAGCTTGCGCGTCTTCATCGCGGCGGCCTTGCCGCCGGCTTCAGCAGGCGTGCCGCCGGCGTTCTGGTGGGGCTGTGTCATGGTCGATTGTCCTTGTGGTTTTGCCGGCATAGCCGGCGATCTTGCTGTCGAGGACGCGAAGGCAATCCGACAGTTCGGCAAGGCGGGTGCGCACGTTCTCGCGATGCCGTTCCAGAAGCGCGCGACGCTCCGCTTCGGTGCCGGCGCCGCGCTCGCGCAGGGCCGCATAGCGCACCATGTCGCGGAGCGGCATTCCCGTCATCTTGAGGCGGCCGAGAAACTCGATCCAGCCCAGGATCGACGCATCGTAGTCGCGCTGGCCCGAGCGGTCGCGGTCGGCATGCGGCAAAAGCCCGATCCGCTCGTAGTAGCGGATGGTGTGGGCCGACAGCCCCGAACGCCTCGCCAGCTCGCCGATCTTCATGGAACCTTCCTTCGTCACGACGCGAGCAAGGCTACGGGTTGGAGCGCACTCTAAGTCAAGGCATAAAACGACGCCGCGATCACTCGGTCCGCAGCGCGGCCCCGAACGGCCGAAGGCCGCAAGCCCGACCGGGCGTCGGACCTCATGGCCCGCCCCCGCGGAGGGCCAGCGAGCGAAGCGAGCGATGCGGCCCGCGAGCGAAAACCCAGCGAAAAAAGCTAACTCCCGCGCATCCTGCGCCGGTCCTTGCCGAGGCCGGTCGCCTCCAGCAGGCCCTTGCGCTTGGCGTCGTAGTAATAGCCGCGCGCATAGTAGCGCACGGCGAGGTCGTGGTCGCCGCCGGCCACCAAATAGGCGCCGCGCAGGTAGCGGCCGGCATATTTGAGGTTGGTCTCGGCGTCGAGCAGCCCTTCGGGCGGGCCGTCATAGCCCATGGTGCGCGCCGTCTGCGGCAGGATCTGCATCAGCCCCCAATAGGGGCCGTTGCGCGCCGCCGGGTTGAACGTGCTCTCGCGGTTGACGACGCGGCGCAGGAGCTCGACGGGAATCTCGTGATGGTCGGCATAGCGCGCGATCAGCGCATCGAGCTCGGGGCTGCGCGCGGCGACCCTGCCCCCGACCGGCTGTGCGGCCGCCATCGCCGCCGCCGCACCCGCCGGAGCC
>JACZJD010000324.1 GCA_014860725.1 Aquamicrobium sp. | reverse complement strand
CGGAACGGCAATGCCGTTCCTGCGGGAGATTTGCCATGGTGACGGAGCCTCGATTCCTGTTGACGACCAAGGATCACGCGATCCTTCAGGCGCTGCACGAGCAGCAGCGCGGGCCGCACGGCCCGTTCCAGCAGCTTCTCGGCCGCAAGCTGCGGTCGAGCGCCATCGCCTTCAGCGGCGACATCCCGCCGGGCGTCGTCACGCTCGGCAGCCGCATCACCTATCGCGTCGACGGGCGGCTCCTCGGCCCGCACGTCCTCGTCCAGAGCGAGGCGGCCGGCCTTCCCGACTTCGCCGTCTCGATCCACACGCTGCGCGGGCTGGCGCTGCTCGGCCTCGCCGAGCGCGGCGCGCTGACGCTCGATCTCGGCAACGGCGCCGTCGAGGAGCTTCAGGTCGAGGACGTGCTGTCGCAGCCGGAGGCCGAGGCGCGGCTGCGCGACGCGGCCAGGACCCGGCCGGGCGTCGGCGGCGGCGAGGGCACTATCGTCAGCTTCCGCCAGAAGGTCGCGCATCTCGCGCCGTACCCCTCCGATCCGGACGACGACGATCCCGGCCCGCGCGCTGCGTGACCGTGCCTCCTCGCGATCATTCGGGCATCAGCACCATGAAAGAACGACACTGGACCGGTCTCGTCAGGCCGGAAAATCTCGACATCCATCGGCAGGGCAACGCCGCCACCGTCGTGGTCGAGCCGCTGGAGCGCGGCTTCGGCGTCACCCTCGGCAATGCGCTGCGGCGCGCGATGCTGTCGTCGCTGCCGGGCTGGTCGGTCGTCGCCGCGCGGATCGACGGCGCATCGCAGTCCCACGACCGCATCGCGGGCGTGCGGGAAAGCCTCGGCGAGGTGCTGCTCAACCTCAAGGAGATCACCGTGGGCGGCGAGGCGGAGGGGCTGGTCCACGCCACCGTCTGCGCCGCGGGCGGCGGGCCGGTGACGGCCGCCGGCATCCGCCTCCCGGACGGCCTCGACCTCGTCGATCCTGATCACCGCATCTGCACGCCGGAGGAGGCGGCGACGTTCCGCGCCGACCTCGTCTTCGCCTTCGGGCGGGGATACGTGCCCGCCGCCGCCCATGCGGCGAGCATGGTGCCCGAGGGCTTCATGGCCCTCGACAGCCTGTTCTCGCCGGTCCGGCAGGTGTCGTGGACGGTGGAGACGACGCGCCTCGGCCAGGTGCTCGACTACGACCGCCTCGTGCTCCTCGTCGAGACCGACGGCACGGTCGGCTGCGACGAGGCGCTGGGCTTCGCGGCGCGCACCTTGCACGGCCAGCTCGCCGCCTTCGTCAATTTCGAGGATGCGCCGCCGCGGCCGGCTCCCGTCGAGCGCGATCCGCTCGGCTTCAGCCCGGTTCTGCTTCGCCCGGTCGAGGAGCTGGAGCTTTCCGTGCGCGCCTCCAACTGCATGCGCCACGAGAACGTCCTCCATATCGGCGACCTCGTCACCCGCAGCGAGGCGCAGCTGCTGCGCGTGCCGAACTTCGGCCGCAAGTCGCTGAACGAGATCAAGGCGGCGCTCGCCGGGCTCGGCCTGTCGCTCGGCATGCAGGTGCCCGGCTGGCCGCCCGAGAATGTCGAGGCGCTGGCGCGGCGCTATGCTAATATCCTGTAGGCGACGGCGTCGCAAATGGAACATGATTCCAATATTGCCACGAAAATTGGAATGGAATAGCTCTACTCCCGCCGGCAAAACCATCATGGTCTAGCCGCGATCCGGACCGCCCGGCGGGAGGGGTCCATGCCGTCGAATTGCCAACCGAATTCCCTCGCCGGCCGGCGCGGCATGCCTCATGCCCGCCGCCGGTAACGGCGGGAAAGATCACAGAACCCCTTAGGGAGCAGACAGACATGACCGACAGGCAGCTTCATCCCGAGACGCTGGCGCTTCACGCGGGCTGGCGCGCCGACCCGGCGACGGGTGCGGTGGCGGTGCCGATCTACCAGACCACCTCCTACCAATTCAACGACACCGACCATGCCGCAAACCTGTTCGCGCTCAAGGAATTCGGCAACATCTACACCCGCATCATGAACCCGACCGTCGACGTGCTGGAGAAGCGCGTCGCCGCGCTCGAGGGCGGCGTCGGCGCGCTGGCCGTGTCCTCGGGACAGGCCGCCTCGGCGCTGGCGCTGCAGAACCTGGCGCGGGCCGGCGACAACGTCGTCTCCTCGACCGACCTCTACGGCGGCACGTGGAACCTGTTCGCCAACACGCTCAAGGATCAGGGCATCGAGGTCCGCTTCGTCGACCCGGCCGACCCGGAGGCCTTCCGCCGCGCCACCGACGAGCGCACCCGCGCCTACTATGCCGAGACGCTGCCGAACCCGAAGCTGACCGTCTTCCCCATCGCCGAGGTCGCCGCGATCGGCCGCGAATACGGCATTCCGCTCATCGTCGACAACACCGCCGCCCCGCTCATCGCCAAGCCGTTCGAGCATGGCGCGGCCGTGGTGGTCTACTCGACCACCAAATATATCGGCGGCCACGGCACCTCGATCGGCGGCCTGATCGTCGACGGCGGCAATTTCGACTGGGCCGCGCATCCCGAGCGCCAGCCGGCGCTGAACACGCCGGACGCCAGCTACCACGGCGCGGTCTGGACCGAGGCGGTAAAGCCGCTCGGCCCCATCGCCTACATCATCAAGGCGCGCGTGACGCTGCTGCGCGACCTCGGCGCGGCGCTGTCGCCGTTCAACGCCTTCCAGATCATCCAGGGACTCGAAACCCTGCCGCTCCGCATCGAGCGTCATTCGGCCAACGCGCAGAAGGTGGCGGAATGGCTTTCCGGCCGGCCCGAGGTCGCCCGCGTCATCCACCCGTCGCTGCAGACCGGCGCGGCGCGCGAGCGGGCCGACAAGTATCTCGGCGGCTCCTATGGCGGCCTGCTCGGCTTCGAGTTGAAGGGCGGCCTGGCGGCCGGCAAGAAGTTCATCGACGCGCTGGAGCTGCTCTACCACGTCGCCAATATCGGCGATGCGCGCAGCCTCGCCATCCACCCGGCCTCGACCACCCATTCGCAGCTCACCCCGCAGGAGCAGGAGGCCGCCGGCGTGTCGCCGGGCTATGTGCGCCTGTCCATCGGGCTGGAGCATGTCGACGACATCCTCGCCGACATCGAGCGCGGCCTGACCGCCTCGAAGCTCGCCGTCGCGGCCTGAGCGAAGCAATGGAGTGAAAAACGCCGGCGGCCGACTATTCGGCCGCCGGCGCTTTCGATTCCGCCGGGCCTATGCCGGCAGGACGGCGGTCGCCTCGATCTCGACCCTGGCCTCGTCCTCGATCAGGTCGGCGACCTGCACCATGGTCATGGCCGGGTAGTGCCGGCCCATCACGGTGCGGTAGACTTCGCCGACGCCCTTGAGGTTGGCGAGATAGTCCTGCTTGTCGACGACGTACCAGGTCATGCGCACGATGTCCTCCGGCCTGCCGCCCGCCTCGGCGAGCACGGCGACGACGTTCTGCAGCGTCTGCCGCACCTGCCCGACCAGGTCCTTCTCCTCGAACACCTGATCGCCGGTCCAGCCGATCTGGCCGCCGATCCAGACCGTGCGCCCTTCCGCGAGGATGCCGTTGGCGTAGCCGACCGCCTTCTTCCAGTGGGCGGGGTGCAGGAGCTGGTGCGATGTCATGGCAAGTCTCCGGTCTTTCCGGCGTCAGACGCCGAGATAGCGGTCCTGAAGCTCGGGGGTCAGCGCGTCCGGCCGGCCGCTCCACACGGTGCGGCCCTTCTCCAGCACGAAGCAGCGGTCGGCCGAGGGCAGAAGCTCCGCCAGCGTCTTGTCGACGATCAGGATCGACTGCCCCTCCGCCTTCAGGGTGCGGATCACGCTCCAGATGTCGCGGCGGATCACCGGGGCGAGCCCTTCCGTCGCCTCGTCGAGGATGACGAGGCGCGGATTGGTCATCAGCGCCCGGCCGATGGCCAGCATCTGCTGCTCGCCGCCCGACAGCGTGCGCGCCATCTGGCCGCGCCGCTCGGCAAGGCGCGGGAACAGCCGCTCGATCCCGGCGAGCGTCCAGCGGCCGGGCCGGGCCGCGGCGACGAGGTTTTCCGTCACGGTGAGGTTGGGGAAGCAGCGCCGTCCCTCCGGCACCAGCCCGAGCCCGAGCCGGGCGATGCGGTGCGGCTTCAGGCTGCGGATGTCGGTGTCGGCGAAGCGGATCGTGCCGCCGCGCGCCGGCGTCAGGCCGAGCACCGAGCGGATCGTCGTGGTCTTGCCCATGCCGTTGCGGCCCATCAGCGCCACCACCTCGCCCTCGGCGACGTCGAGATCGACGCCGAACAGCGCCTGGCTGGCGCCGTAGAAGGTTTCGAGACCCGAGACCGAGAGCAGCGTCATTCGGCGTCTCCCAGATAGGCGCGGCGCACCTCCGGGTCGGCGCGGATCTCCTCGACCGTGCCGGAGGCGATGATGCGGCCGTAGACCAGCACCGAGATGCGGTCGGCGAGCGCGAACACCGCGTCCATGTCGTGCTCCACGAGAAGGATCGGCGCCTCCTCCCGCAGCCGGCCGAGGAAGGCGGTGAGGGCGCGCGACCCTTCCGGCCCCATGCCGGCCATCGGCTCGTCGAGCAGGAACGCCTTCGACCCGAGGGCGAGCGCGATGGCGATCTCGAGCTGCCGCCGCTCGCCGTGCGACAGCTCGGCCGCCGGCACCCGCGCGCGCTCCTTCAGCCCGACGCGCTCCAGCGCGGCGAGCGCCGGCTCGATGAGCGTCGCGTCGCGCATCACCGGCCTGAAGAAGCGGAAGGACGAGCCCTGCCGCGCCTGCACCGCCAGCATCACGTTGCGCAGCGCCGAGAACTCGGGCGCGAGCGAGGAGACCTGGAACGAGCGGCCGAGGCCGAGCCGTGCGCGCTCGGCGACGCCGAGATGCGTCACCGGCTGGCCGAGGAAGCGCACCTCGCCGCTGTCGGGCCGCAGCGTGCCGGCGATCTGGTGGATCAGCGTCGACTTGCCGGCGCCGTTCGGGCCGATCAGCGCATGGATCTCGTTCGCGCGCAGGTCGAGCGAGACGTCCTCCGTCGCCTTCAGCGCGCCGAAGCTCCTGGTGAGGCCGGAGACGGCCAGGACAGGCTCAGCCATGGCGCGGCCTCCCGGCGACGAGCCCGATCAGTCCGCCGCGCGCGAACAGCACCACGCCGAGCAGCACCAACCCGAGGAAGAACTGCCAGCGCTCCGTCAGCCCGCCGAGCAGGAACTCGAACAGCACGAACAGCATCGCGCCGGCGACCGGCCCGGCGAGCCGGCCGACGCCGCCGAGGATGATGAGCACGATGAACTCGCCCGACATGTGCCACGACAGCATCGACGGGCTGACGAAGCGGTTCAGGTCGGCGTAGAGCGCGCCGGCGAGCGCGGTGATCATGCCGGATATGACGAAGGCGGCGAGCCGGATGCGATAGGGCTCGATGCCGACGGTGGCGACGCGCACCTCGTTTTGCCGCGCCGCCTGCAGCGCCGCGCCGAAGCGCGAGTTCTTCAGCGCCGCGAACAGCATCAGCGCCGCGACGAGCAGGCCCCAGGCGATCAGGAAGAAGTTGATCGGCACCAGCGTGTTGACGCCGGGAAAGGCGTTGCGCAGCGTGATCGACAGCCCGTCCTCGCCGCCATAGGCCGGCCAGGAGATGGCGAAATAATAGGTCATCTGCGCGAAGGCGAGCGTGATCATGATGAAGTAGACGCCCGAGGTGCGAAGGCTGATCGCGCCGATCGCCGCCGCCAGCAGCCCGCCCACCGCCACCGCGACCAGCCAGATGACCGGCATCACATTGGTGCCGGGCAGGGTGAAGAGGCCGAAATCGAGCGGCCGGCCGGCGAAGGCGTGGCTTGCGAGGATGCCCGCCGCATAGCCGCCGACGCCGAAGAAGGCGGCGTGGCCGAACGACACCAGCCCGCCGAGGCCGAGCGCGATGTTCAGGCCCACCGCCGCCAGCGCCAGGATCGCCATGCGCGTGGCGAGCGTGACGTAGAACGGCGTGCCGAGCTCGAGCGCGGCATAGGGGATCGCCAGCAGGATCAGGACGAGGACGATGCCGATCGTGGTTTCGCGCGAGATCGTCATCGCCTCACCCCTTCGCCGCCGGGAACAGGCCCTGCGGCCTGACCGCCAGCACCGCGGCCATGACGATGTAGATCAGCATCGAGGCGAGCGCGCCGCCGACGAGGCCGGCCTGCGACGGCGGCATGACGAGGCCGAAGAGCTGCGGCAGCAGGAAGCGGCCCATCGTGTCGGTGACGCCGACGATCACCGCGCCGATCAGCGCGCCCTTGATCGAGCCGATGCCGCCGATGACGATGACGACGAAGGCGAGGATCAGCACCGGCTCGCCCATGCCGACCTGCACGGATTGCAGCGCGCCGACCATTGCCCCGGCGAGGCCGGCCAATGCCGCCCCGAGCGCGAAGACCACGGTGTAGAGCGTGCGGATGTCGACGCCGAGCGCGCCGATCATCTCGCGGTCGCTCTCGCCCGCCCGGATGCGCATGCCGAGCCGCGTCTTCGAGATCAGCAGGAACAGGGCGACGGCGACCGCGATGCCGACGCCGATGATGGCCAGCCGGTAGAGCTGGTAGCGCGAGCCGCCCGGCAGCGACACCGTGCCTTGCAGCAGCGGCGGGATGTCGAGATAGAGCGGGAACGAGCCGAACATCCAGCGCGTGCCTTCCGAGAAGATGAGGATCAGCGCGAAGGTCGCCAGCACCTGGTCGAGATGGTCGCGCTCGTAGAGGCGACGGATGACGGTGATCTCCATAATCGCACCGGCGGCGGCCGCCGCCGCCAGGCTGGCGACCAGGCCGAGCCAGAACGAGCCGGTCCAGGCCGCGAC
>JACZJD010000323.1 GCA_014860725.1 Aquamicrobium sp. | reverse complement strand
CGAGCGCCGCGGGCGGCCAGCACGACGCGGCGCCCTCCTTCGACGTCGAGCACGACGAGACGCCGCTCATCCGCGAGGGCTGCGCCCGGCAGGCGCTCACCTTCGTCGATCAGGAGATTTTCGCGCCGGGCGTGCCGGCCTCCGCCGCGGCGGAGGAGCCGGCCGGGAAGGGTCAGGCCTCGCGGATCGCGTAGCCCGCGCCGCGGATGGTGCGGATGACGTCCGGCTGGCCCTCGATGTTGACGGCCTTGCGCAGCCGCCCGACATGGACGTCGACGGTGCGCTCGTCGATGTAGATCGTCTCGCCCCAGACCTTGTCGAGGAGTTGTCCGCGCGAGAAGACGCGGCCGGGATGCTGCATCAGGAACTCGAGCAGGCGGAACTCGGTCGGCCCGAGCTTCACCTCGGTGTCGCCGCGGTGCACGCGATGGGTCTCGCGGTCGAGCAGCAGGTCCTCGACCTTGAGGATCGAGGACAGCACCTCGGGCTTGGCGCGGCGCAGGAGCGCCCGCACGCGGGCGATGAACTCGGGCGTCGAGAACGGCTTGACGAGGTAGTCGTCGGCGCCGGTCTGCAGCCCGCGCACGCGGTCGCTCTCCTCGCCGCGCGCCGTCAGCATGATGATCGGCAGCCGCTCGGTCTCCGGGCGCAGCCGCAGGCGGCGGCACAGCTCGATGCCGGAGATCGCCGGCACCATCCAGTCGAGGACGAGGAGGTCCGGCACGTTCTCGCGCAGCCGCATCTCGGCCTCGTCGCCGCGGGTCACGACCTCGACCTGGTAGCCTTCGGCCTCCAGATTGTAGCGCAGGAGGACGCCCAGCGGCTCCTCGTCCTCCACGACCATGATTCTCGGCGCAATCATCGATTGCCTCTCGTCTGCACGTTCAGTCCGGCCTGACCGACACCGCGGTCTCGTCGCGCTTCGGCCGGTCGAGCGGGAGCTGGCGGCCCGTCAGCACATAATAGGCGTTTTCGGCGATGTTGGTCACATGGTCGCCGATCCGCTCCAGGTTCTTGGCGCAGAACAGGAGATGCGTGCAGGCGGTGATGTTGCGCGGGTCCTCCATCATGTAGGTCAGGAGCTCGCGGAAGACGGCGGTATACTGGACGTCGATCTTCTCGTCGTCGGCGCGCAGCCGCACCAGCCCCTCGGCGTCGCGCGCCTCGTAGCGGTCGATGGCCGTGCCGACCTGGCCGATGACGGCCTGCGCCATCACCTCGATCGAGTGCGACAGCTCGCGCGGGGCGACGCCCTCGCCAACGGCGCCGACGCGCTTGGCGATGTTCTTGGCGAGGTCGCCGATGCGCTCGAGGTCGGCGGCCATGCGGATGGCGCCCACCACCGAGCGCAGGTCCTGCGCCACCGGCTGGCGCTTGGCGATCAGCGTGATGGCGCGGTCGTCCAGCTCGCGCTGGCGGACGTCCATCAGCGCGTCGTCGGAGATGACGCGCTGGGCCAGCGCCCCGTCGGACGTGACCAGCGACCGGGCCGAGGCCGCCACCATCCCGCCGGCAAGGTCGCCCATCTCGCGGATCAGCCGGTCGATGGCGTCGAGGTCCTCGTCGAAGGACGTGACCGTGTGCTCACCCATTTCAAGCCTCCTTTGGCTCATGCCGGAGCATCGCAGGGTTCAACGGAAACGTTGAGATGCCCCAAGTCCTCGTTCTGCCGCGCTTCCGGGCCGCAAGGACGAAACCCGCCCGTGCCGGAAGCGCTCCGGCGTCAGCCGAAGCGGCCGGTGATGTAGTCCTGCGTCCGCTTCTCCAGCGGGCCGGTGAAGATCATGTCCGTCGGCCCTTCCTCGACCAGGTTGCCGAGGTGGAAGAAGGCGGTGCGCTGCGACACGCGGGCGGCCTGCTGCATGGAGTGGGTGACGATGACGATGGTGAAGTTCTGCTTCAGCTCGTCGATCAGCTCCTCGATGCGGGCGGTGGCGATGGGGTCGAGCGCCGAGCACGGCTCGTCCATCAGGATCACCTCCGGCGAGACGGCGATGGCGCGGGCGATGCACAGGCGCTGCTGCTGGCCGCCGGAGAGGCCGGTGCCCGGCTCGTTGAGGCGGTCCTTGACCTCGCCCCACAGGCCGGCCTTCTGCAGGCTCGACTCGACGATGGCGTCGAGATCGGCCCGGGAGCGGGCGAGGCCGTGGATGCGCGGGCCGTAGGAGACGTTCTCGTAGATCGACTTCGGGAACGGGTTGGGCTTCTGGAACACCATGCCGATCCGCGCCCTCAGCTCCACCGGGTCGAGCGCGGGATCGTGGATGTCGGAGCCGTCGAGGCGGATCGAGCCGGTGACGCGGCAGCCCTCGATGGTGTCGTTCATGCGGTTCAGGCAGCGCAGGAAGGTCGACTTGCCGCAGCCCGACGGGCCGATGAAGGCGGTGACCGCCTTCTCGGGAATGTCGATCGACACGTCGAACAGCGCCTGCTTGGGACCGTAGAACACGCTGACGTCGCGCGCCGTGATGCGCGCCGGGCGCGACTCGGCGTCCGGCGTGCGGATGGTCGGCGACTGCGTGCTGTAGAGGTCGGACTGCGGAACGATCTTTTCGGCCGGCATATGCATCTCCGTGGCCTCCGTTCTGGTGTTGGTGTTCATACCCTCTTCTCCAGACGCGTGCGCAGGAAGATGGCGATGGCGTTGAGCGCGAGCATCAGCGCCAGGAGCACGATGATCGCGGCCGAGGTGCGCGCCTCGAAGAAGTTGCGGTTCTCGTTGCCCTGCCACAGATAGATCTGCACCGGCAGGGCCGTGGACTGGTCGAGCGGCGTGCCCGGCACCTGCGCGACGAAGGCGTTCATGCCGATCAGGAGCAGCGGCGCGGTCTCGCCCAGCGCCTGCGCCACGCCGATGATGGTGGCGGTCAGGATGCCGGGATAGGTCACGGGCAGGACGTGGTGGAACACGGTCTGCGTCCGCGACGCGCCGAGGCCGAGCGCGGCCTGCCGCAGCGACGGCGGCACGGCACGTAGTGCCGAGCGCGTGGCGATGATGACGGTCGGCAGCGTCATCAGCGTCAGCACCAGGCCGCCGACCAGCGGCGCCGACAGCGGCAGCCGGAAGTAGTTGATGAACACGGCCGCGCCGAGCAGGCCGAACACGATCGAGGGCACGGCGGCGAGGTTGTTGATGTTGACCTCGATGAGGTCGGTCAGCCGGTTCTTCGGCGCGAACTCTTCGAGATAGACCGCGCTCATGACGCCGATCGGCACGGCGAGCACGATCACCACCAGCATCATGTAGAGCGAGCCGACGAAGGCGCCGGCAAGGCCGGCCGCGGCCGGGGCCGAGCGCGAGTCGACATTGGTGAAGATGTGCCAGGCGAAGGCGAAGCGGATCTTGCCGTCGGCGTGGAGCTGGTCGGCGAGCGCGCGGGCCGGCGCGGAGAGCTGCTGCTGCGCGTCGGGCAGCGAGCGGTCGATGTTGCCCTTCAGCCAGTTGTCGGCGTTGGCCGAGGCCAGCATCCGGACCGGGACGGTCCTGCCGAGGAGGTCGGGGTTGGCGACGAACATGTCGCGGAGCAGGAAGCGGGCGTTGGTCTCGACCACGGACAGCACCTGCCGCGCATCGGCCCCCGTGTCCGGCGCGGCGGCGCGGATCGCCTGCTCGACAACGCGGTTCCAGTTCAGCATCGTCACCTTGCGCTCCCAGTCGAGGACGGCGCGGCGGTAGTCGGCCGGGGACTGGCCCGGCTCATGCTGCGGCTTCGGCTCGACCTCGATCACGGCCGGGTCGAAGGCGACGTCGAGCGTCAGCGTCGCCTGGGTGAAGGCGGGCAGGCCCTTGGCGAGGATGATGACGAACAGGATGGCGACGAAGCCCAGCGCCGCGGCGATGGCCGCGATGCCGTAGAAGCGGAAGCGCTTCTCGCGGGCGTGGCGGGAGGCGAGGCCGGCGCGGATCAGCGAAAGCCGTTCTTCGGAGGTCATTCGTACTGCTCCCGGTAGCGGCGCACAATGTAGAGCGCGGCGACGTTGAGGACGAGGGTCATCGCGAACAGGGTGAGGCCGAGCGCGAAGGCCACCAGCGACTGCGGCGAGGCGAAGTCGGTGTCGCCGGTCAGCTGGTTGACGATGGTGACGGTGACGGTGGAGACCGGCTCGCCGGGGTTCAATCGCAGGAACGGGCTGTTGCCGGCGGCCAGCACCACGATCATGGTCTCGCCGATGGCGCGGCTGACGGCGAGCAGGAAGGCGCCGACGATGCCGGGCAGCGCCGCCGGCAGGATGACGCGGCGGATCGTCTCCGACTGCGTCGCGCCGAGGCCGAGCGAGCCGTCGCGCAGGCCGCGCGGCACCTGGCGGATGATGTCGTCCGACAGCGACGAGATGAAGGGGATGATCATGATGCCCATGACCACGCCGGCCGTCAGCGCGCTGGTGGCGCGGATGTTCAGGCCGACCGCCGCGCCCGCCGAGGCGAGGAAGGGCCCCACCGTGACCAGCGCGAAGAAGCCGTAGACGATGGTAGGGATGCCGGCCAGGATCTCGATGGCCGGCTTGACGGTGTTGCGCACGCGCGGGTTGGCGTATTGCGACAGGTAGATCGCCGACATCAGGCCGATGGGCAGCGCGACGAGGATGGCGATCGTCGCCACCATCAGCGTGCCCCACAGCAGCGGCAGCAGGCCGTAGTCGCCGCCGGCGCCGGAGCCGGTGGAGGAGAAGCCCGGCCGCCACACCGTGCCGAAGAAGAAGTCGGCCGGGTTGACGAAGGTGAAGAAGCGGATGGCCTCGGCGAGAAGCGAGGCGACGATGCCGGCCGTGGTCAGGATGGCGACGACCGAGCAGCCGATCATGAGGAAGCGCACGAAGCGCTCGACCTCGTTGCGGGCGCGCAGGCGCGGCGTGATGCGCCGGCGCGCGAACCACATCGCCAGCGCGCCGGTGCCGGCGGCGGCGGCGACCACGGTGGCGAAGGTCAGCACGTTGAACTCGCGCAGCGCCTGCGCGGCGGTGTTCTCGTAGGGGCGGAGCTCGCCGGCGACGCCGAAGCCGGATTCGATCTGACGGATGCGGCGGATGGCTTCCTCGAGCGCGGGGCCGTCGAGCGCGGCGATGTCCGGGGGGAGCTGGGAGAGGATCCAGGCGCGGCTGGCCGCCTCGGAGAACAGGGCCCACAGGCCGACGATGAGCAGCGCGGGAACCAGCGCCCAGATGGCGGCGAGCGCGCCGTGATAGATGGGGCGCGAATGCAGCCGTCCGCCGTCGGCGGGCACGAGGCTGAGGCTGCGGGACCGTCCGATCTGATAGGCGAAGGCGAGAAGGACGAGCAGCAGTCCGGCAATGATGGTGGCGTTCACGGGCGATGTCCCCAGAAAAGGAAAAGGAGCGGGCCGGGGTGTCCGGCCCGCTCCGGCAGAGCCGTGGCGTCAGTTCACGTCGGCCGCGGTGAGGGCCTTGCCTTCCTTGAAGGTGGCCAGCACTTCGGCGGTCTCCTCGGCCGGGGCCGGGATCAGGCCGGCGCCCTCGAGCGTGCCGCCGAGGCCGACCATCTGGTCGGAGAGGAAGAACTCGACATATTCCTCGATGCCCGGGACGACGCCGATGTGCTCGCCCTTGACGTAGAAGAACAGCGGACGCGACACCGGGTACTCGCCGGAGGCGATGCTCTCGAGCGATGGGGTGACGCCGGAGATGGTCGCGACCTTCAGCGTGTCGCGGTTCTGGTCGTAGAAGGACAGGCCGAAGACGCCGACCGTGTCCGGGTTCGACTGCAGGCGGGCGAGGGTCTCGGTGTAGTCGCCGGCGATCTCGACCACGACGTCCTGGCGGAAGTTCTTCAGCACCTTCTCGTGGTCTTCCTTGGACAGCTCCGGCAGGCCCGCTTCCTTGGCGCCGGCGGCGATCACGCGCTCCTCGAACACTTCGCGGGTGCCGTGGTTGGAGGCCGGGATGGCGAGCGCGATCGGCTGGTTCGGCAGCGAGGCGTCGATCTCGTTCCAGCTCTTGTAGGGGTTGTCGACCAGCTGGCCGTCGACCGCGACCTGGGCCGCGATGGCCTTGAACACGTGGACCGGCTCGAGCGCGAAGTCGCCCTTCGTGGCGCTGGTGGCGAAGACGATGCCGTCATAGCCGATCTGGACCTCGCGGATGTCCTTGACGCCGGCGGCGTTGCAGGCCTCGATCTCGGCGGCGCGGATGCGGCGCGAGGCGTTGGCGATGTCGATGGTGTTCTCGCCGACGCCCTGGCAGAACTGGCGCAGGCCGCCCGACGAGCCGCCCGAACCGACGACCGGGGTCTTGAACTCGGGGAACGCCTGGCCGAATTCCTCGGCGACGATGGAGGCGAAGGGGAGGACGGTGGACGAGCCGGCGATCTGGATGGTGTCGCGGGACTGGGCCAGGGAGCCGCCGGCCTGGAACGCCAGTGCGATCGCCGCAGCCGATACGGTGAGGAAGAGCTTGTTCATTGGAGCCTACTCCTGTTCGGAAAAACCGTCGACGCGCTTGCGTCGGGAGGGGCAATAACGGCGCTATGTAACAGTTGGATGACAGTTTCGTGTCGGGCGGGTAACGGTTTGATTCACCTTTCGCCCCGCGGCCCGTCGCCGCGGGCGCGTCGGAACGCCTGCGGCGGGCGCTCGTCCTTGCGAATCCAACGGGTTGTGCTTGGGGTCGTTCAGCCGGCGGCGGTGTGGGCCGCGGCGCCCCCGATCCAGCGGCCGATCTTCTCGGTCAGCGCCCTGGGGCTGATCGGCTTCGACAGGTAGTCGTCCATGCCGGCCTCGATGCAGCGCTCGCGGTCGCCCTTCAGAGCGTGCGCGGTGACGCCGACGATCGGCGTGCGCCCGCCGGAGGCGGCCTCGAACTCGCGGATGCGCGCCGTCGCCTCCAGCCCGTTCATCTCGGGCATCGACACGTCCATCAGGATCATGCGCGGGTTCATCGCCCGGTGCGCCTCGACGGCGAGCCGGCCGTTGCCGACGATCTCGTAGGTCAGGCCGGTCTCGTTGAGGATCTGGGTGAAGACGAGCTGGTTGACCTCGTTGTCCTCGGCCACCAGCACGTCGACGCGATGGCCGGCGGCGGGCCTGGGCGTCACGACGGTGAGCGCCGGGCGGCTGGCCGCCTCCTGCGC
>JACZJD010000322.1 GCA_014860725.1 Aquamicrobium sp. | reverse complement strand
GCTCTTGACCCGGCCGCGGCCGCGCCGCATCACGACGTCATGCGCGCAAACTACAGACTGCAGCGGCTGTTCGTGCCGCACGACCTTCGCCCCGGCCTCGCGTTCGACGCCGACCGGGGGCAGAGCCACTATCTCGCCCATGTGCTGCGGATGGCCGAAGGCGCGGAGCTTCTGGTGTTCAACGGCCGCGACGGCGAGTGGCGCTGCCGCGTCGCGGCTGTCGGCAAGAAGGGGGTGAGGCTCGCCGTCGAGCGGCAGGAGCGGCCGCAGCCGCCGGCGCCGGACCTCGTCTACGCCTTCGCGCCGCTGAAGGCCGGGCGGCTCGACTACATGGTGCAGAAGGCGGTGGAGATGGGCGCGGGCGCGCTCCAGCCCGTCGTCACGCAGCACACGCAGGTGGCGAAGCCGCCGATGGAGAAGATGCAGGCCAACCTGATCGAGGCGGCGGAGCAGTGCGGCGTGCTTTCGCTGCCGGCGCTGCACCCGCCGGTGAAGCTCGACCGGCTGCTTGCCGGATGGGACCGGGAGCGGCGGCTGATCTTCTGCGACGAGGACGCGGCGACCGACAATCCGCTGCCCGCGCTCCGGGCGGTCGCCGAGGCGAAGATCGGCCTTCTCGTCGGCCCGGAGGGCGGGTTCTCGGACGACGAGCGGCGCATGCTGAGAGCGCTTCCTTTCGTCACGGCCATCCCGCTCGGGCCGCGCATCCTGCGCGCCGACACCGCCGCGGTCGCGGCCCTTGCGCTGGTGCAGGCGACGCTCGGCGACTGGGGAGGCTCCATGTGATCGATGAGGGCGGCTGATCGGGCCGTCAGGATTTTTCGCTTGATCGCGGCGGAAAGTTCCGCTCAACACTCGCGCGCGGCCGCCGCAAGCGGCGGTTCACGGCAGGCTGGGGACGAGACAGGACATGGCGCGCGACACCACCGATTTCCATCCGATCGAGCGGGTGGACGAGCTTGTCTCCTACCTCGCCGCCGGCTGCAAGCCGAAGGACAAGTGGCGCATCGGCACCGAGCACGAGAAGTTCCCGTTCTATGTCGACGGCAACCGGCCGGTGCCCTATGGCGGCGAGCGCGGCATCAAGGCGCTGCTCGAAGGCATGCAGCGCCTGCTCGGCTGGGAGCCGATCGTCGATGCCGGCCACATCATCGGCCTGGTCGAGCCGACCGGACAGGGGGCGATCAGCCTCGAGCCCGGCGGCCAGTTCGAGCTGTCGGGCGCGCCGGTGGAGACGATCCACCAGACCTGCCGCGAGAGCAACGCCCATCTCGCCCAGCTCCGCGAGGTGGCCGAGCCGCTCGGCATCCGCTTCCTCGGCCTCGGCGCCAGCCCCAAATGGACGCTCGCCGAGACGCCGCGCATGCCCAAGTCGCGCTACGACATCATGACGGCCTACATGCCGAAGGTCGGCAGCCAGGGCCTCGACATGATGTACCGCACCTGCACCATCCAGGTGAATCTCGACTTCGCCAGCGAAGCCGACATGCGGCGCAAGATGCAGGTCTCGCTCAGGCTGCAGCCGCTGGCGACGGCGCTGTTCGCCAGCTCGCCCTTCACCGAGGGGCGGCCGAACGGCCTCCGGAGCTGGCGCGGCGACATATGGCGCGACACCGACAACCAGCGCTCGGGCATCCCGGAATTCTGCTTCTCGCCCGAGTTCGGCTTCGCCGACTACGTCGAATGGGCGCTCGATGTGCCGATGTATTTCATCATCCGCGAGGGCCGCTATTTCGACGCCACCCACGTCACCTTCCGCCAGTTCATGGGGGGCGCGCTGCGCAACGAGGTGGCGGACGGCATGCCCACCATCGGCGACTGGGCCAACCACCTGTCGACGTTGTTCCCCGACGTGCGGCTGAAGCGGTTCCTCGAGATGCGCGGCGCCGACGGCGGGCCGTGGCGGCGCATCTGCGCGCTGCCGGCCTTCTGGGTCGGGCTGCTCTACGACGAGGCGGCGCTCGACGCCGCCGAGGCGCTGACGCGGGACTGGAG
>JACZJD010000321.1 GCA_014860725.1 Aquamicrobium sp. | reverse complement strand
CCGAAGCCGGCAGCGCAGGCCGCCGATGCGCAGGCCGGGGCCGGCGGGCGGCCGCTCGGCCAGATCATGCGGACGCCGCGCTTCATCCTCGCGGTCTCGGCCGGCGTCGTCTCCTACGGGCTGATGAGCTTCGTCATGACGGCCGCGCCCATGGCCATGGTCGGCTGCGGCTTCACGGTCGGCGAGGCGGCCTTCGGCATCCAGTGGCACGTGCTCGCCATGTTCGCGCCGAGCTTCGTCACCGGCAACCTGATCGCCCGCTACGGCAAGGAGAGGATCACGGCGCTGGGGCTGGTCCTGATCGCAGCGTCGGGGGCGGTGGCGCTGGGCGGGCTCGACATCGAGAACTTCTTCGTGTCGCTGATCCTGCTCGGCGTCGGCTGGAACTTCGGCTTCATCGGCGCCACCGCGATGATCACCGACTGCCACACGCCGGAGGAGCGCGGCAAGGTGCAGGGCGCCAACGACTTCCTGGTGTTCGGCACCGTCGCGGCGGCCTCGTTCTTCTCCGGCTCGCTGCTCACCGCCTCCGGGTGGGAGGCCATCAACTGGATGATCTTCCCCATCGTCGCAATCGTCCTCATGCCGCTCCTGTGGCAGGCGGCGCGGGCCGAGCGCGTTCGGGCCTGACGGCGCATCGCAGCCGGGAACGCGGGTTGCCGGCTGCGACACAATCGCTCCTTCGGGCAAGGGGTCTCTTGCTTTTATCTACGTATCTTCGTATATAGGTATATACAGTCATTATACGGGAGATAGCAATGACCCTCGACCGCTCCGTCCTCGCCTTCGCCGGCTTCATGGTGCTCGCCTCCGTGGTGCTGACCGTGTGGGTGTCGCCGCTCTTCGTCTGGCTCACCGTGTTCGTCGGCGCCAACCTGCTGCAGTCGGCCTTCACCGGCTTCTGCCCGGCGGCGATCGTCATGAAGCGTCTCGGCATCAGGCCCGGCTGCGCCTTCTAGGCGGCGTTCCGGCTCCGGCGCTCCCGGAAACGACACGGCATTCCGCCAGACGGCCTGTCCGCGGCGGGATGCCCGACAACCGAAAGAACCTGCCATGCGTCTCGCGCTCCTCGCTGCCGCGCTTGCGGCGGCCGCCCCTGCCCTTGCCGCCGAAACCCTCGTGCTCGCCCCGCAGACCGTGCCCGAATGGAAGGCCGTCTACGGCCGCGTCGAGGCGCGCGACCTCGTGCCGGCCCGCGCCCGCATCGGCGGCACCGTGGTCGAGCTCCTCGTCTCCGAGGGCGACGAGGTCGAGGCCGGCCAGCGCATCGCCGTGGTGCGCGACGACAAGATCGCCTTCCAGATCGCCGCCTACGACGCCCAGCTGCGCGCGCTCGCGGCCCAGCTCGAGAAGGCCGAGGCGGAGCTCGCGCGCGGCTCGTCGCTGGTCGAGCGCGGCGTCATCACCGCCCAGCGGCTGGAGCAGCTGCGCACCGACGTCGAGGTGACGCAGAACCAGATCGCCGCGACCGGGGCGCAGCGCTCCGTCGTCGTCCAGCAGGGCGAGGAGGGCGAGGTGCTCGCGCCCGCCTCGGGCCGGGTGCTCACCGTGCCGGTGACGCGCGGCGCGGTGGTCATGGCCGGCGAGCCGGCCGCGACCATCGGCGGCGGCGGCTTCTTCCTGCGGCTCGCCATCCCCGAGCGCCATTCGCGCGACCTCACCGAGGGGGCCGCGATCCGCATCGCCGCCGCCGGCGCGCAGACCGAAGGCCGGCTCGCCAAGATCTATCCGCAGATCGAGAACGGCCGCGTCGTCGCCGATGTCGAGGTCGACAGGCTCGACCATGCCTTCGTCGACGCGCGCGTCCCGGTCGAGGTGCCGGTCGGCAGCCGCGAGGCGCTTCTGGTGCCGCGCGCGGCGGTCTCCACCCGCTCCGGCCTCGACTTCGTGCGCGTCGTCGCCGGCGGTGTGGAGGTCGAGCGTGCGGTGGTGCCGGGCGAGACCGTGATGCGCGACGGCGTCGCCCATGTCGAAATCCTCACCGGCCTCGAGGCCGGCGAAACCGTCGTCGTGCCGTGATGGCTTCTCCGTCGCACAGCCCCCACGGTCTGGGCATCGCCGGCGCGCTGACGCGCGCCTTCATCGCCTCGCCGCTGACGCCGCTGTTCCTCGTCGCCGCCTTCGTCTTCGGGCTGGTGGCGCTGTCGGCGCTGCCGCGCGAGGAGGAGCCGCAGATCTCGGTGCCGATGGTCGACATCCTGGTGCGCGCCGACGGGCTGAAGGCGGAGGACGCGGTCAAGCTCGTCACCGAGCCGCTGGAGATCATCGTCAAGGGCATCGACGGCGTCGAGCACGTCTATTCGCAGACCGGCGACGACCAGGTGCTGGTGACGGCGCGCTTCCTCGTCGGCACCCCGGCGGACGCCGCCGTGCTCCGGGTCCACGACAAGATGCGCGCCAACATGGACCGCATCCCGGTCGGCGTGCCCGAGCCGCAGATCGTCGGCCGCGGCATCGACGACGTCGCCATCGTCGCGCTGACGCTGACGCCGAAGCCGGAGGCCGCCGGCCGTATCGGCCCCGACGCGCTGACGCGGGTGGCGCGCGAGCTCAAGACCGAGATCGCCAAGATCGAGGATGTCGGCATCACCTATCTCGTCGGCGCGGTCGACGAGGCGATCCGCATCGCGCCCGACCCGGCGCGGCTGGCGCTCTACGGCGTCACCCTCCAGCAGCTCGCCGGCAAGGTCGGTGGCGCCAACCGCGCGTTTCCGGCCGGGCGTGTCCGCGACGGCGG
>JACZJD010000320.1 GCA_014860725.1 Aquamicrobium sp. | reverse complement strand
CCAGCTTCACCCGCTGGTCTGCACCGCCTTCAACGCCGACTTCGACGGCGACCAGATGGCGGTCCACGTGCCGCTGTCGCTGGAAGCGCAGCTCGAAGCCCGCGTGCTGATGATGTCGACCAACAACATCCTGCACCCGGCCTCCGGCGCGCCGATCATCGTGCCGTCGCAGGACATGGTCCTGGGGCTCTACTACCTGTCGATCATGAACCAGAACGAGCCGGGCGAGGGCATGGCCTTCGCCGACATGGGCGAGCTGCACCACGCGCTCGAGACCAAGGCCGTGACGCTGCACACCAAGATCAAGGGCCGCTACAAGGGCGTCGACGCCGACGGCAAGCAGGTCTCGAAGATCTACGAGACGACGCCCGGCCGCATGATCATCGGCGAGCTTCTGCCGAAGAACCCGAACGTGCCGTTCGACATCGCCAACCAGGAGATGACCAAGAAGAACATCTCCAAGATGATCGACACGGTCTACCGCCACTGCGGCCAGAAGGAGACCGTGATCTTCTGCGACCGCATCATGCAGCTCGGCTTCGGCCACGCCTGCAAGGCGGGCATCTCGTTCGGCAAGGACGACATGCTCATTCCCGACACCAAGGCCGCGCTGGTCGCCAAGACCGAGGCCGAGGCCAAGGACTTCGAGCAGCAGTACAATGACGGCCTGATCACCCAGGGCGAGAAGTACAACAAGGTGGTCGACGCCTGGGCCAAGTGCTCGGAGAAGGTCGCCGAGGAGATGATGGCCCGCATCAAGGCCGTCGAGTTCGACGACAACGGCCGCCAGAAGCCGATGAACTCGATCTACATGATGAGCCATTCGGGCGCGCGCGGCTCGCCGACGCAGATGCGTCAGCTCGCCGGCATGCGCGGCCTGATGGCCAAGCCCTCGGGCGAGATCATCGAGACGCCGATCATCTCCAACTTCAAGGAAGGTCTGACCGTTCTCGAGTACTTCAACTCGACCCACGGCGCGCGCAAGGGCCTTGCCGACACCGCGTTGAAGACGGCGAACTCGGGCTACCTGACCCGCCGTCTCGTCGACGTGGCGCAGGACTGCATCGTCACGCAGACCGATTGCGGCACCGACAAGGGCCTGACCATGCAGCCGATCGTGGATGCCGGTCAGGTCGTGGCCTCGCTCGGCCAGCGCATCCTCGGCCGCACCGCGCTCGAGGACATCACCCACCCGGTGACGGGCGAGGTGATCGTCAAGGGCGGCAAGCTCATCGACGAGCGCGACGTCGATGCCGTCGAGAAGGCCGGCATCCAGTCCGTCACCATCCGCTCGGCGCTGACCTGCGAGGTCCGCACGGGCGTGTGCGCGGTCTGCTACGGGCGCGACCTCGCCCGCGGCACGCCGGTCAACATCGGCGAGGCCGTCGGCGTCATCGCGGCGCAGTCGATCGGCGAGCCGGGCACGCAGCTCACCATGCGCACCTTCCACATGGGCGGCACCGCGCAGGTGGTCGACCAGTCGTTCCTCGAGGCCTCCTACGAGGGCAAGGTCGCGATCCGCAACCGCAACGTGGTGCGCAACTCCGACGGCCATCTGGTCGTGATGGGCCGCAACATGGCGGTGCTGATCCTCGACGAGGGCGGCAAGGAGCGCGCGGTGCACCGCGTCACCTACGGCAGCCGCATCTTCGTCGACGACGGCGACCACGTGAAGCGCGGCCAGCGCATCGCCGAGTGGGACCCCTACACCCGTCCGATCCTCACCGAGGTCGGCGGCAAGGTGGCGTTCGAGGATCTCGTCGACGGCATCTCCGTG
>JACZJD010000319.1 GCA_014860725.1 Aquamicrobium sp. | reverse complement strand
GTGCGGCAGCGGCGGGGTGACGGCATACCGCAGCACCGTCTCGCCGGTGGCGGGGTGCACCTCCTGCCGGGTCGAGGGCGAGCCGGCCAATGCCGCCTCGACCATGGTGTGCCAGGTGCCGTCCTTGCGGCCCCTGGCGCCGTGATAGCCGCAGACGACCAGCCGGTCCTCGGCCCGCGTCATGGCGACATAGAGCAGGCGGCGGTATTCCTGCTCGGCCTTGCGCTTCGCCTCGGCCTCCAGCCCGGCCGAGAAGCTGTTGGCCGAGCCGGCGGCGGCGCGCCACAGGAAGCCCTTGCCGCGCCAACCCCTTTTCGGCGCGTCGAACGGGATCAGCCGCGGCAGGTGGCTGGCCGAGAAGGGCGCGGCGCCGCCGTCGACCAGGAACACCGCCGGCGCCTCCAGCCCCTTGGCGGCGTGCGCGGTCATGATGCGGACCTCGCCGCGCGTCTGGTCCATCTCGCGCTTGACCTCCGGCCCTCCGCCGTCGAGCAGCGCGACCAGCGCCTCCAGCTCGCTGGTGCCGGTCTTCTCGGCGGCGAGGCAGAAGTTCAGGAACTCGTCGACCACGTCGCCGGCCTCGGCGCCGAGCCTCGCGACGAATTTTCTGCGCAGGCCATCGCGGGCGAGGATGGCGGAGAAGAAGGCGAAGGGCGAAACATAGCCGGCTTCGTTCCTCCATTGCGACAGCGCCTGCCATGCCTCGCCGGCCTTGCCGCCGCGCTGCGCCGCATCGTGCAGGGCGGACAGCAGCGAGCCCGGCCGGCCGGCCGCCAGCGCGTAGAGCTCCTCCTCGTCGAAGCCGAAGGCCGGGCTTTTCAGCAGCGCGGCGAGCGACAGGTCGTCGTCGGGCTGGAGCGCGACGCGGGCGATCGCCAAAAGGTCCTGCACCGCGATATGCCCGGTCAGGAGCAGCCGGTCGGCGCCGGCGACCGGGATGTTGCGCTCCTTGAGCTCGCGCGACAGCGCATGGATGAAGCGGTCGCGCTTCCTGACCAGCACCATCACGTCGCCGGGGGTGAGGAGCCTGCCCGTCTCGCCGATCCGCTCGCCGGTCGCGAGCCAGTGCGCGACGGTCGAGGCGATCTGGCGCGCCAGCCGCACCGCGGGCGCGGAGGCGTGATCGACCGCCTCGGTCCAGTCGTCCGGCTGCTCGATTTCGGCCGGCGACAGCGACGGCCAGACCTCGACATGGCCGGGTGCCGCGTCGCGGATGGCGAGATGCGCCACCGGCTCGGGGTCGCGGGTCAGGCCGTCGCGGTTCTCCTCGGCCGCGAAGACGAGATCGACCGCCGACAGCACGTCCCATGTCGAGCGGAAGGAGCGGGTGAGCCGGACATGCTCGAAGCGCCCTTCGGCCGCCGCGACCCGCTCGCGGAAGAAGCGGCCGCCGAGCGCGAAGGACTCCGGCTCCGCGCCCTGGAACGAGTAGATCGACTGCTTCTCGTCGCCGACGGCGAAGACGGTGCGCGTTCCGGTCCCGCGCGCGCCATGGCCGGCGAAGAACTCGGCGGCCAGCGCCTTGACCACCGCCCACTGGTCGGGGCTCGTATCCTGCGCCTCGTCGAGCAGGATGTGGTCGATGCCCTTGTCGAGCTTGTATTGCACCCAGGCGCCGGCATCCTGCCGCGACAGCAGCGCCACCGTGCGGACGATCAGGTCGTTGAAGTCGAGGAAGCCGCGGGCGCTCTTCAGCCGCTCGTAGCGGGCGATCAGCCAGTCGGCGACGACGAGCGCCGCGCGCGTGCCCTGAAGCATCGACAGCAGCGCGATGCGGTCGCCCGCGCGCCCTATTTCGGATGCGAAACGTTCGAACTCGTCTGGGAACTCGGGGAAGAACTCGCCGACGCCCTTGGCCATGACGTTGCGGGTGGATTTCGCTGCCCACGTGCCGCCGGGCTTCTTCGTCAGGAACAGCCCGCGAAGCGCCGCGAGCCGTTCGAGCGGATCGGCGAGCGCGGCCGCGGCCGCCAGGCCGGCGGCGAAAGCGGGCTGGAGGCGCTGCTTGCGGGGATCGTGGCAAAACGCGATGCGCTGCGCGCCTTCATCGCCGAGATCGGCGACGGAGGCCCGCGCTTCCTGCCTTTGTTCGAGGAATTCGGCTTTTCCGGCGGCGAGACGCCTGCCTCGCTGGCGGCGGCGATCTGGCCCGACGCCTGGTTCACGCCGTCGCTTGCCGCTCAGCTCGGCAGCCGCGCCGCCGCCGCCGGCAAGGCCACCGCGCAGGAT
>JACZJD010000318.1 GCA_014860725.1 Aquamicrobium sp. | reverse complement strand
CTTGCGCGCCCGGCCGCCGGTGCGGATCACCGAGCCGTCCGGCATCACCGCCTCCAGCGCCAGCACCGCGTCGCGCATGGTGCCGTAGCGCACGGCCGTGGTGCCCGAAGCCCGGGTCGCGGCCATGCCGCCGAGCGTGGCTTCGGCGCCCGGATCGAGCGGGAAGAACAGGCCGGTGTCGCGCAGATGGGCATTGAGCCGGCTGCGCGTGACGCCCGGCTGCACCACCGCGTCCATGTCCTCGGCATGGACGGCGACGATGCGGTCCATGCGGGAGAGGTCGACCGAGACGCCACCATGAGGCGCGTTCACCTGCCCCTCGAGCGAGGTGCCCGCGCCGAACGGAACCAGCGCCACCCTCGCATCGGCGCAGAGCGCGACCAGTTCGGCGACCTCGGCGGTCGTCTCGGGGAAGACCACCGCGTCCGGCGGCTGCGGCGCGATCCAGGTGGTGGTGGCGGCGTGCTGGCCGCGCAGCGCCGCCCCGGTCTGGAAACGCGGGCCGAAGCGGGCCTGAAACGTGGCCGCGAGCGCGGCGGGCAGTCCCCCTGCCATGGTCAGGCAGCCGCCTTCCGCGCCGCCTCCAGCACCGCGCCGGAATGCACCAGCTCCGTCACCGCGTGCAGGCGCGGGTAGAGCACCTTGTCGCGCTCGAGGTGGTCGATGGGGCGGCCGTCGGTCGCGGCGCTCTCCCGAAGCAGCGCCAGCACGGCCCGGGTCGCGGGCGACAGCGCCTCCGTGCCCAGCCCGCGCTCGGCCAGCCGCAGCTCCAGCGCCTGCGCCGCCATCAGCACCTCGATGCCGATCACGTTCTCGATGTTCCTGACCACCTGCCGCGCGTGGCGGCCAGCATTGTTGGCCATCGAGACATGGTCCTCCTGGTTCGAGCAGGTCGGGATCGAATCGACGCTGTCGGGATGGGCGAGCGTCTTGCAGTCGGAGACCAGCGCGGCGGCGAGATATTGCGGCAGCATGTAGCCGCAATCCATGCCGACATGCTCGCTCGCCACCAGCATGTCGGGCAGGCCGCGGTTCAGCGTGCCGTCGTTGAGCCGGAACAGCCGCCGCTCGGCGATGTTGCCGATCTCGGTGACGACGATGGACAGGAAGTCGGCGGCGAAGGCGATGTATTCGGCATGGAAGTTGCCGCCCGACACCGCCTTGAGGCTGCGCCCCGGCAGCCGGTCGGCGAAGATCAGCGGGTTGTCGGTGGCGGCGTTGATCTCGGTCTCGACGATGCCGCGCACGAAGCGCAGCGTGTCGCGCACCGGGCCCAGCACCTGCGGCACGCAGCGCAGCGAATAGGCGTCCTGCGGCGGCTGGCGCTGCGGGTCGCGGCCGATGCCGCCGTCGATCAGGGCGCTGCCGGCGAGGAGCGCGCGGATGTTGGCCGCGCTCTCGATCTGGCCGGCATGGCCGCGCGCCTCGTGCAGCTCCGGGATGAAGGCGTCACCGAAGCCCATCAAGGCCTCGATCGACATCGCCGCCGCGACCTCGGCCGTGGCGACCAGGTTCTCGGCGTCGGCGAGCGCCAGCGCCGCCTGGGCGGTGGAGAAGGAGGTGCCGTTCAGGAGCGCCAGCCCCTCCTTGGCGCCGAGGACGAGGCGCTCGATGCCGGCGGCGGCCATGGCCTCGACGCCGGACATGAGCGCCCCGCGATGGCGCGCCATGCCGCTGTCGAGCGGCTCCTCGCCCGCCTCGTCGCGTGACATCACCAGCGCCACATGGGCGAGCGGGATCAGGTCGCCGCTGGCGCCGAGCGAGCCGTATTCGGGCACGGCCGGGATCACGTCGCGGACGAGCATGGCGAGGATGGTCTCAACCACGACGTCGCGCACGGCGGAATAGCCGCGCGTCAGGCTGGCGGCGCGGATCAGCA
>JACZJD010000043.1 GCA_014860725.1 Aquamicrobium sp. | reverse complement strand
AAGTCGATCGGCTCGCGGTAGTGCGTCATCAGCATGGCGAGGCGCAGCACCTCGCCCGGCCATTTGCGCCCGCCGAATTTCTCCGTGGTCAGCAGCTCGTGGATGGTGACGAAGTTGCCTTCCGACTTCGACATCTTCCTTCCCTCGACCTGAAGGAAGCCGTTGTGCATCCACACATTGGCCATCCGCTCCGAGCCGAAGGCGCAGCAGGACTGCGCGATCTCGTTCTCGTGGTGGGGGAAGACGAGGTCGATGCCGCCGCCGTGGATGTCGAAAACGTTTTTTTCCGGGTCGTCGCAGGCAAGGCCGCCGCCGAACGGCTCGAGCAGCTTCGCCATCGACATGGCCGAGCATTCGATGTGCCAGCCGGGACGGCCGAGCCCGGCGATGCCGGCCGGCGACGGCCAGCCCGGCTCTCCCTCCTTCGACGGCTTCCACAGCACGAAATCCATCTCGTCGCGCTTGTAGGAGGCGACGTCGACGCGCGCGCCGGCCAGCATCTCGTCGAGCGGGCGGCGCGACAGCGCGCCGTAGCGCGGGCCCGTCCTTCTCGCGTTCATCGCCGAGGGCGAGAACAGCACATGGCCTTCGGCGACATAGGCGACGCCGAGCTTCACCAGCCGCTCGATCATCGCCTTCATGGCGTCGATATGCGCGGTGGCGCGCGGCTGGTCGGAGGGCTCCAGGCAGCCGAGCGCCTTCACGTCGGCCTGGAACTGGGCGTTGGTCTCCTCCGTGACCCTGGCGATCGCCTCGTTCAGCGGCAGGCCGGGATAGTCGCGCGCGGCGCGCGCGTTGATCTTGTCGTCGACGTCGGTGATGTTGCGGACATAGGTGACGCGGTCCTCGCCATAGACGTGGCGCAGCAGACGGTAGAGCACGTCGAACACGATGACCGGCCGCGCATTGCCGATATGGGCGAAGTCGTAGACCGTCGGCCCGCACACATACATGCGCACATTCGCCGGATCGATGGGAACGAACCGCTCTTTGGCGCGCGTCAGCGTGTTGTAGAGCCGAAGCTCGACGTCCGGTGCAGGCATGGTGTCTCCCTGGCCGGCTGGCCGGGGCGTTTTGCCTATCTGGTGGATGAGAGCGAAAACGGCCGGGCCAGCGGATGCGCTAGCCGATAATGCAAATGCCGGTAATGGCGAAAGGCGTTTTCATCGCCTGCTTTATCGCTTTCCGCCCGTTCGCCGTCAAGAGTTGCCGATGCCGCATGGGCGGCACGGGCGGCCGGGGAGGATCGATAGCATTTTATTAAACATGTCAGGAAGCAGTTGCCGGCAAAGCACTGAAATACCCAGTTCCCGACACCATTCCGTCGAAATCGGCGGCGATGATTTGACCATGTGAAACACGCGCCCCGAGCCGGGCGCAAGGGGACTGAAAATGCAACGGAACGCCGCCCATCCCGCAATCGAGGCCGAGCGCGAGCGCGCGCAGCGCGAGAAGTACGCGAAGCTGACCGCCCACTACGGCAAGATCGGGTCCGGGGCGCTCAACGCGGCGCTGATCTACGTGCAGAAGCAGAAGAAGGCCGCCAAGCTAGACACGAAGACCGCGTAGCAGGCCGATGCCGATCGCGGCCATCACCAGCCCGATCAGGATGTCGAGCACGCGCCAGGCCGCCGGCCTGGCGAAGACCGGCTGAAGCAGCCGCGCGCCGTAGCCGAGGCTGAAGAACCAGACGAAGGACGCCGTCATGGCGCCCACGCCGTAGGCCAGCCGCGCCCCTCCCGAATATTGCGCCGACAGCGACCCGAGAAGGACCACCGTGTCGAGATAGACATGCGGGTTGAGGAAGGTGAAGGCAAGGCACGCGGCCACCGCCGCCCTGAGGTCGCCCTGCCCGGTTCCGGCCGCATGCAGCGCCTGCGGCCTCCATGCCCGGCGAAAGGCGATCAGCGCATAACCGAACAGGAACAGCGCGCCACCCACCGCCACCACCGTGATGAGCATCGGTGAGGACGACACCAGCGTGCCCAGCCCCGCGACGCCCGCCGCGATCAGCACCGCATCCGAGACGGCGCAGATCAGGCACAGCACGAAGACGTGCTGCCGGAGCAGGCCCTGGCGCAGGATGAAGGCGTTCTGCGCGCCGATCGCCACGATCAGCGACAGGCCGAGGAGGAAGCCAGAGAGGAAGGGAGCGGCGTTCTGCATCGCCCTGCCCTGCCCCAACGGCCGCCTCGCCGCAATGGGCCAGAACCGGCATGCGGCTCAGAACAGGCTGAGCTGATCGCCCTTCGGGGCGGCGTCTTCCTTCGCGTCCTCGGGCCGGAGCTCGGCGAGTTCGACCCGCTCCTGAAGCTCGGGGCCGCTGTTTGCGACCTTGTTGACCTTGTCGGAGACCGGGATCGCCTCGAAGAAGCCGGGCTCCACGGGCTGCACGATGTCGGCGACGTCGCGCGGCTCATTGCGCACGCAGTCGAGCCAGCGGGAAAAATGCTCGGGCCGGATCACCACCGGCATGCGATGGTGGATATGGGCGATCTCGCCGTTGGCGGCGCAGGTCAAGATCGCCGCGGTGTCGATCTCGGAGCCGCCCGGCTCGGCATAAGTCTCCATCAGCCCGCCGAAGGCGATCACGCTGCCGTGCCGCGGCCGCACCCAGTAGGGCTGGGCGTCCTTGCGGCCGGTTCCCTTCCATTCGTAGAAGCCCGACGCCGGCACCAGCACGCGGCGATGGCGCATCGCAGCCTTGAACGAGGCCTTGCTTGCGGCCGTCTCGGCGCGGGCGTTGATCAGCAGCGGGAACTGCGCCGTGTCCTTGACCCAGGACGGGATGAAGCCCCAGCGCGCCAGCATCGCCTGCCGCTCCGGCCGGTTTGAGCCGGGCTCGCGCGGCGTGCCGGCGGTGACGATCAGGATCGGCTGCGTCGGCGCGATGTTATAGCGCGGCGGAAACGCCTCCACCCCGGCGACGCCGAAGCCGTCCTCGACGACGGTTGCCCCCTGCACCAGCGCGAAGCGTCCGCACATGCCTAATTCCGCCCTCGATGCCGCATTGCGCTTGCCCTCGGTTGTTCCCGGCAGCAATGTTGCGGGGCATATCGGGACCTGCAACCCTCGCCCAGAGATACACACAGAAGAAGCACCCTCGACCATGCCCGCTCCCGTCCGCGCCGTCTCGGCGGCGATCTTTCACGAAGGCCGCTTCCTGCTGGTGCGGCGCGGACGCGCGCCCGCGCTCGGCCTCTACGCCTTTCCCGGCGGCCGGGTGGAGGCGGGCGAGACGCTGGCCGAGGCGGTGCGGCGCGAGGTGATCGAGGAAACGGGCGCGCTGCTGTCGAGCGTCGAGCATCTGATCGACCTCGAGCTCGTCTCCGAGCAGGAGGAAGGACGGGTCGAGTTCATCCTGTCGGTGCATGCGGCCTGCTTCGCCGGCGGCGACATCGCGGCCGGGGACGACGCCGCGGCCGTGGCATGGCTGACGCTCGACGAGATGGCGCGCCTGCCGCTCGCCGGCTCGGTGCTGGAGATCGCGCGGCGCATCGCCGGCGAACGGGAAGCGCCTTGCGCCGGCCACGATTCTCCGCGACAAGCCGGGCGATGAAGCTCCGTTCCCTCTCCTCCGCGCTGGTCGCGCTGTGCCTGCTCGCCGCGCAGGGCCAGGCCGCGCGCGCGGCGGAATCCCCCTTCGAGGGCGATCTGGTGCGGCTCGCCGAAATCCTCGGCTCGCTGCACTATCTGCGCAACCTGTGCGGCGAGAGCGGCCAGGACTGGCGCGGCCGCATGGAGGCGCTGCTGCAGGCCGAAAACCCGGACGAGGCGCGGCGCGCCCGCTTCGTCGCCAGCTTCAACCGCGGCTATCGCAGCTTCGAGACCACCTACGCCACCTGCACGCCTTCCGCGCTGGAGGCGATCTCCCGCTACATGAAGGAAGGCGAAGCGCTCGCCCGCGACACGGCGACGCGCTACGGAAACTAGAACCGGCTCATAGTTGTGGATGGCGCGAAGCCGGGATTGGGCCGCGCTTAACAATGGATTAACTTTTACACGAATGTGGCGCGCTTTGCCGCATTTCCTGTGCTAGAAGCCTTAACGGGACATTAAGGGAGCGGCCGCCGGGATCGGCCGCGGTCATGGGTGGAACGGATGGATCGGGGCATCAGCGACATCGACCAGCTGATTCGGGAAGAAAAGCGCCTGACGGCGGTCGAGAGCTACGAGGATGCATGGGCCGAAGGCCGCGCCGCCGGCATCGAGCCCGACATCATGGCCGATGCGGCCATTGCCACCGCGCTCGAGGAGCTGGTGCGCGCCAACGGCGAAACCGCCGCCCTTTCGCTGATTGAGCGCATGCGCGACCGGCTGGTCGCCGGCGAGTTCGACCCGGCCCAGCGTATCCACTGAACCGACCTGCCCTCTTCCGGCAACCATTTTGACGCGGCGGCCGCCCGGCGTCTCGCCGCCAGCGCATTTTCCGTTATAGTGCGGCTCCGACCGACAAGCGGAGGCATGGCTGCCTGATATGGCAAGGAAAGGCGCGAACGGATCGAAACCCGACAGGATGCGCGGCCGGGCGCTCGCCGTGACGCTCGCGCTTGCAGGTGTGGTCGCCCTGCCGGGAGCCGCGCTGGCGCTGAGCGAGCTGCCGCGCGAGGAGGTTCCGGTTCCGGAGAACACGGACGACGCCGACACCATCGAGCGCCGCGACCTGCCGCCGCCGGGCGAGACCACCGAGCCCGATACCGACGCCGGCGAAGCGGACGACGGCAAGGCCGCCCCCGAGGAACCCGCGCCGCAGGAGACGCCGCCGGCCGAGGCGCCGGCGCAGGAGGACATCCCCGCCGACACGCCGCGGCCGCCCGCGATCAACATTCCGCTTCCCGACCCCGTCGTCATCCCCCGCGACCCGGCGCAACATCAGCCGGGGGCGACGGAAGCCGGGGAGGACGCGGAGGCCGAGCCGATCCCCGACATCCTCTACGATCTCGCGCTGCTGCCCGAGCCGGTGCGGCGGATACGCGAGCTGATCGTGGAGGCGTGCCTTTCCGGCGACATCGAGCGGCTGCGCCCGCTGATCAGCACCGGCGAGAACGCGACGCAGCTTTCCTTCGGCGACATTTCCGGCGACCCCATCGCCTTCCTGCGCGAGCTTTCCGGCGACGAGCAGGGCCACGAGATCCTCGCCATCCTCTACGAGGTGCTGTCGGCGGGCTACGTCAAGCTCGCCGAAGGCACACCGGAGGAGATGTATGTCTGGCCCTATTTCTTCGCCGTGCCGCTCGACGCGCTCACAGCGCCGCAGCGCGTCGAGCTGTTCAAGATCGTCACCGCCGGCGACTACGAAGACATGAAGAACTACGGCGCCTACATCTTCTACCGCACCGGCATCTCGCCGGAGGGGCGGTGGCTGTTCTTCGTTGCCGGCGATTAAGTGAATAGTGAGTAGAGAGTAGTGAATACGAAATAGAGGTCGTTCTATATTCCAGACACTACTCTCTATTCGCTACTCGCTCATACAGCCAACGCCTCGGAAAACTCCACCGGCCGTCCCTGTCCCGGCGTCGCGATCTCGCCTTCCCACATCACCCGCACGCCGCGCACGATGGTGCCGACCGGCCAGCCGGTGACGGTCTTGCCGTCATAGGGCGTCCAGCCGGCGCGGGAGCCGGCCTGGGCGTTGGTGATGGTCTCGCGGCGCTTCAGGTCCACCACCGTGAAGTCGGCATCGTAGCCGGCGGCGATGCGGCCCTTGCGCGCCATGCCGAAGATGCGGTTCGGACCATGGCTCGACAGGTCCACGAAGCGTTCGAGGGTCAGGCGGCCGGCATTGACGTGGTCGAGCATGATCGGCACCAGGGTCTGCACGCCGGTCATGCCGGACGGCGAGGCCGGATAGGGCTTTGCCTTCTCCTCCAGCGTGTGCGGGGCGTGGTCCGATCCCAGAACGTCGACGACGCCGTTGCCGATGCCCTTCCAGACGCCGTCGCGATGGCGCGCGGCGCGGACGGGCGGGTTCATCTGGATCAGCGTGCCGAGCGTGGCGTAGTCGTCGGCCGAGAGCGTCAGGTGGTGCGGCGTCGCCTCGCAGGTGGCGACGTCCTTGTGGTGCTCCAGGAATTCGATCTCCTCGGCGGTGGAGATGTGCAGCACATGGATGCGCGCCCGCGCCAGGCGCGCGATGCGCACCAGCCGGTCGGTGCAGCGGATCGCCGCCACCTCGTCGCGCCACACCGGATGCGAGGACGGATCGTTCTCGATGCGCTCCGACAGGCGCTCGCGCAGGCGATACTCGTCCTCTGAATGGAAGGCGGCGCGGCGGCGCGTGTGGCGCAGGATCTCGTAGACGCCCTCGTCGTCCTCGACCAGCAGCGAGCCGGTGGACGAGCCCATGAACACCTTGATGCCGGCCGCGCCCGGCAGGCGCTCCAGCTCGCCCGCGTCGCGCGCATTGTCGCGCGTGCCGCCGACCCAGAAGGCGAAGTCGCAATGCATGCGGCCCGTGGCGCGCGCGACCTTGTCGGCGAGCGCCGCCTCGCTGGTGGTGAGCGGATTGGTGTTCGGCATCTCGAACACGGCGGTGACGCCGCCGAGCACGGCCGCGCGCGAGCCGGTCTCGAGGTCTTCCTTGTGCTCGAGCCCCGGCTCGCGGAAATGGACCTGGCTGTCCACCACGCCCGGCAGGATGTGCAGGCCGGTGCAGTCGATGGTCTCGCCGGCATCGGCCCGCGACAGGTCGCCGATGGCGGCGACGCGGCCGGCGACGACGCCGATGTCGCGCTGCCCCGCACCGTCGTGGTTGACCACGGTGCCGCCTTTCAGGATCAGGTCGAAGCTGCGTGTCATGGGAGCCATCCTCGGGGGAGCCATCCTTGCGCGCTGCGGTCTCTTGCCCGCGCCTGCCGGGGGGCTTACGTAATGGCCACGTCAAATGCAAGTTCGGACGATGCCTCCATGCCGACAGCCCAGCTTGGCGACCGCGCCGCGATCCTGATCGACGGGCCGGACGCCGAACACTTCCTGCAGAACATCCTGACCGTCGATCTCGACCGGCTGGAGCCCGGCGAGGCGCGGCCGGGGGCGCTGCTGTCGCCGCAGGGCAAGATCCTGTTCGATTTCCTGATCTCGCGCCGGGGCGAAGCCGGCTTCCTCCTCGACTGCCGGGCGGACGCGGCCGGCGACTTCGTGCGGCGGCTGATGCTCTACCGGCTGCGGGCCAAGGCGGAAATTTCCGTTCAGGATCATCTGGTTGTCGCGGCACGCTGGCAGGATGATTCCGCGTCCTCACATGCCGATTCAGGCAGTTCACAGCTTGATTCAAGCTGGCTCGCCGACCGCCGCTTTACCGAAGGCGCCGGCGTGCTGCGGCACTACGGCGAGGCCGTCGCCGCCGACGCTTCGCCGGACGATTTCACCCGGCTGCGCATCGCCCATGGCGTCGCCGAGGCGGGCGCGGACTTCGCCGCGGGCGACGCCTTCCCGCACGACGTGCTGATGGACGAGAACGGCGGCGTCGGCTTCCACAAGGGCTGCTATGTCGGGCAGGAGGTGGTGTCGCGCATGCAGCACCGCGGCACAACGCGAAAGCGCGTCGTTCCGGTGGAAGGCGACGCCCCGCTCACGACCGGCGTCGAGGTGAAGGCCGGCGAATTGCCCATCGGCCCGATCGGCTCGGTGGACGGCGTCATTGGCCTCGCCCTGCTCCGCCTCGACCGCGCCGAGGAGGCTGCGTCGAAGGGCACGCCCCTGACCGCCGGTGACGTGACGATCACGCTCCACCGCCCGGCCTTCGCCCAGTTCGAGGTGCCGGCGGCATTGCCTGCATGAGTGCGACCGCGCTCAAGCGCTGCCCATGGCCGGGCACCGACCCGCTCTATGTCGCCTATCACGACGAGGAATGGGG
>JACZJD010000317.1 GCA_014860725.1 Aquamicrobium sp. | reverse complement strand
GCGCATGGACGAAGCCGATCGGTTGGGTCCACGGCCGCTTGGTCGCCTCGGTGAAGCCGGCCGCGAGATCGGCCGAACTGGCGCCGGTCAGCGAAGACTTGAACGGGTGGCTGGGCGACCACCAGACCTCGGAAGAGAGGTTGTGTCCGGCGTTGCCGAGCGCCTCGACCGCCTGCGGGAACAGAATCGCCTTGCCGATCGAGGCGACCTTCGGCGTGAAGCCCTGCTGCTTGGCCTGGTTCCAGAAGGTGGTGAAGTCCGGCGGGATCATGACGCCGGTGATGATCTCGGCCTTCGCCTGCTTGAAGGCGTTGATCTGGGCGGAGAAGTCGTCCGTCAGGTTCTGGTAACGGCCCGGATCGGCGAGCGTGTAGCCCTGCGCGGCGAGCACCGGCGGGAAGCCGACGTTCGGGTCGCCCCAGGCGTTGCCGTCGCCGTCGTTGGGGAACAGCCCGCCGACCGATTTGTTGGTCTCGACCTGTGCCCACATGTTGGTGAAGACCGCGATCACGTCCTCCAGGCCCCAGAAGAAATGGAACGAGCTGTTGAAGGGCTTCCACGAGGCCGGATCGCCGGGATTGGCCTGCTGGCCGATGAACCAGGGCTGCCAGGGTGCCACGGTGGAGATGCAGGGCACCTCCTCGGCCTCGCAGGTGGTGGTGACCGGGTTGGTGGTCTCGGGCGTCGAGGCCACCAGCATCAGGTTGATCTCCTCGTCGACGATCAGTTCGCGTGCGACTTCGGCGGCGCGGTTGGGATTGGACTGGCTGTCCTTGACGATCACCTCGACATCCATGCCGGCTGCCTTGGCGGCTGCCTTGAAGCCGTCGATGATGAAGCCGTCAGCCTCGGCAAAGGCGGCGAGCGGCCCGGTCTGCGGGCTGACATAGCCGAGACGGACAGCCGAACCCTGCGCGATGGCCGGCATCGAAAGCCCCGACAGGCCGGCTAGGGCGCCGGTCGCGGCCGCGGTCTTGATGAGTTCACGTCTGTTGATCATGTCGTTTCCTCCCATCGGAACGGTGTCAGTCTTCGGGCCGCGCCCCGTCCCAGGCGCGCTGCAACAGGCCGCGGATCGCCTTGCGGTCGATCGGACGCGGGTTCTCGTACGGATTGGCCGTGGCGATCTCGGCGGCGCGGTCCAGGTCGGCCTCCGAGAGACCCATGTCGCGCAGCGCCAGCGGCGCGCCGATCGACCTCGCGAAGTCCCAGAGCCCCCCGCCTGCCCTGCCGCCGAAGAGCTCGGCGGCAGGCGCAAGCAGGTCGGGTACGGCCCGTTCGTTGAAGTGGATAGTATGCGGCAGAAGGATCGCGTGCGTCTCTGCATGCGGGGTGTCGAAGCTGCCGCCGAGCGTGTGGCAGAGCTTGTGGTGCAGCGCCATGGCGACGGAGCCGAGTACGACGCCGCACAGCCAGGCGCCGTAGAGCGTGTCCGAGCGCGCTGTCACGTCGCGCGGCGCGGCGACGACGCGCCGCAGGCCGTCGCGCATGGCGCGCAGTCCCTCCAGCGCCAGCAGGCTCGTCACCGGATTGCGGTCGGAAGCGTAGAGCCCCTCCGCCGCATGCGCCATAGCGTTCAGGCCACTGGTCACGCTCATGCCGAGCGGTAGCCCGAGCGTCAGCTCGGGATCGTATATGACCACCTCGGGAACCACCTTGTCGTTGCGGATCGTGGTCTTCCTGCCGCCCTCGGTCTGGCCGAGGATGTCGGTCACCTCCGAGCCGGCATAGGTGGTTGGGATGACGATCTGCGGCAGGTCGGTTCTGAGCGCGATCGCCTTGCCCAGCCCGGTGGTCGAGCCGCCGCCGAGCGAGACGATGCAGTCGGCGCCGAGACGGTCGGCGGCGAAAACCGCTTCTTCGGTCACGGCGACCGGTGTGTGCATGGCAGCTCCGGAAAAGACGCCGACGGCCGCCGACCCCAGTTGATCCGCGAGCGCGGCGGCCTGCCCTTCCTGCTGCGGCGTCGACAGCACCAGCGCGGCGCGGCAGCAAAGGCGTCCGACCCACTCGCCGACGCGCTCGATCGAACCCGGCCCGAAGACCACCGTCGAGGGTCGCGCCCTGTAGAGGAACGGAGTGACGGTCATCGGCCCGCCTTTCGCGCACGGGCAAGCACGAAGGTGAAGTCGAGGCACCAGGACGGCGCCGATCCGCCCGAGGCCGCGCGCCGCAGGTCGGCGACCAGTTCCGGCTTCACGCCGTATAGCGGGTCGAGATCGAGATGCGCGTCGGCGCCGTCGTAGACCTGCGTGGACAGCGTGTCGAAACCCGGTGCGGAAATGAGGAAACTGATATGTGCCGGCCGGTAGAGCGGATAGGCGAGCCGCCCCATCAGGTGGCCCGCCGGGCCGTCGTCCGGCACCTTGTATCCGGCGGGCCTGACGGTGCGATAGGTGAAGTCGCCGTTCTCGTCGGCGCGGAAATGGCCGCGCAGATTGAACTCCGGCTGCAGGTCCGGCTGCTGGTTCTCGTACTGGCCATGGCCGTTGGCCTGCCACGTCTCGACGGAAGCTCCCATCACGGGCCGGCCGTCGAGATCGCGGACATGCCCGGTGACGACGAGCCGCTCGCCGATGCCGTCGAGGCAGATGTCGGCGCCCAGCGGCAGACGCGGCGCGTCGGGGCGGTAGAAGGGTCCACGGGCGGTATTGGGCGTCGAGCCCTTCGGTCGGGTGCTGTTGATCTCCTCGACCAGCTGCGTCACGCCGAGCAGGTCCGACAGGAGCACCCACTCCTGCCGGCGCTCATCGCTGGCATGACCGACCTCGGTGAGGAACTCGACCGCGGCGCGCCACTCCTGCATCGACGGCCGCACCTCGCGCACCGCCTGGTGCAGATGGCGTACGACGGTCGCGACCACTCTCGCCAGCGCGGGATCGCCGCCGGCCGCCAGCCGGCGCACGACGATGTCGGCCGAATTCTGCTCCTGCAGCGCCTGTAGGACGACGGACGTCATCTTCCTCCCCGATGGCTCCGGGCAAGAAGCTAGCAGGCGCGATCCGGCAGATTGATGATTTTTCGTCACTTCAATATAACGATCCGTTATGAAACTCGACGAACGTCACCTGGTCCAGCTTGCCGCTGTTGTCCACGCGGGCGGGGTCACGGAAGGTGCCGCCATGATCGGCATGGCGCAGCCCGCCGTCTCGCGTACGCTGGCCATGCTCGAGCGCCGCCTCGGCGAACCTCTCTTCGTCAAGGGCAGGAGGCCGATGCTGCCCACTCCGCTCGGCCGCTCCCTCGCCGAACTCGGTCAGACGATGCTGCTCGCCTCGCGGCGGGCGTCCGAACTCGTCGAGAGCTTCCACCAAGGTCGCAGCGGCGTGGTGCGCATCGGCGGGACGCAGTTCTTCATGGATGCGCTGATTTCAGGCGTCATCGCCGAGTTCCAGAACGTCAATCCCGATGTGAGGATCGACCAGAGCTACGGCTACGTGCCGGAACTCCAGGCGGCCCTGAATGCCGGCCGCATCGACCTCGCGGTGTGTCCGCTCGACATCCTCGACGAGGGCTCCGGCCTGACCTTCGAGGAGATCCTTCCGGGCCGCAACGTCGTCGCCTGCCGGGCGACCCATCCACTTCTCCTCAAGCGCAAGATACGCAAGAGCGACCTGCTCGAATTTCCCTGGATCGCGCCGCCGCAGGGTAGCCCGCTGATGGCGGACCTGCGCAGCTTCATGCTCTCGCTCGGTGCCACCGAGATCAAGATCCGCTATTCGGGCGGCTCGCTGACCAGCACGCTTACCTATCTGAAGGGCACCGACGCGCTGACCGTGCTGCCGCACGGCGTCGTCTTCGCCTTCCGCAAGGAACGGGCGATCACCGCGCTGCCGGTCGAGATCCCACATCCCGAACGAGCGCTCGGGCTGCTGCGCCTGTCGAATGCGCCGAAGTCTCCGGCGGTGGACGCCTTCTCGAACTACGTGACGTCCAGCTTCAAGAACCTGCGCCACCTCATCAAGCGCCACGAACAGGCCATCATCTGGGGGGCGTGAGAAGCAACTGGCGAATGGCAATGACCTCTGCCCGCGCCGGCGGCCGGGAACGTGGCTCGCGCGCCGCCAGCAAGGCCTTCAGCGATCGGCGGCGCCGGCGGACATGCTCTCGATGCGCGCCTTC
>JACZJD010000316.1 GCA_014860725.1 Aquamicrobium sp. | reverse complement strand
GCCGAAAGGCAGCGTGGCGACGAGAAGCCGTGTGCGGATGGCAGCGCCGGCGTCCGCCTGCTAGAGAAGCTGCGCCATCTGAACGAGAGGAACCGCAATGACCGACAAGCTCGTCACCACCGAGATCGAAGGCGCCATCGGCACGATCACCGTGCGCCGCCCGAAGGCGCTCAACGCGCTCAACGCCGCCGTGGTCGGCCAGCTGTTCGAAGCCGCGTCCGCGCTCGTCGACGATCCCGCCGTCCGCGTCATCCAGATCACCGGCGAGGGCGACCGCGCCTTCGTCGCCGGCGCCGACATCACCGAGTTCGTCGGGGCGACGCCGGCCGACGCCATGGCGATCGCGCTGCGCATCAAGAAGGTCACCGACCTCCTGACCGGTTGCCCCAAGCCGGTCATCGCCGTGGTCAACGGTTTCTGCCTCGGCGGCGGTTTCGAGCTGGCGCTCGCCTGCGACATCCGCATCGCCTCGTCGAAAGCGCTGTTCGGCCTGCCCGAGATCAAGCTCGGCATCCTGCCCGGCGGCGGCGGCACGGTGCGGCTGACCAAGGTCGCCGGCTCGTCCGTGGCGCGCATGCTGGCGCTGACCGGCGATCCCATTCCGGCGTCGCGCGCCTATGAACTCGGCCTCGTCGTCTCCGTCCACGAACCGGAGGAACTCGGCGCGGCCGCCCGGGCGCTCGCCGACAAGCTCGCCGCGCTGTCGCCCTTCGCGCTGGCGCAGCTGAAATCCTCCCTCACCATCGCCGTCGACGCCGACATGGAATCCGCCTGCCAGGCCGAGATCAAGGCCTTTGCGCTGTGCTACTCGACGGCCGACCAGGAGGAGGGCGCAAAGGCCTTCCTCGAGAAGCGCAAGCCGGTGTTCACGGGCAGGTGAGGTGTGCCTCGCGCCGGCGGTGGCCCATGCCTTTCCGCCGACGCACACTGCTCGCAGGACCTATGAAGGCGGGCGATTGCCGTATATTCAGCCGTGGCGATGGCCCGCCTGCCCTTTCGGGGACGCGGGCCGTAGAACCGGAGAACGCGGGAACCATGACAATGCACCAGAATTTCGTCGCCGGCCGCTGGATCGGCGGTACCGAGGCCCAGGACAACGTGAACCCGTCGAACACCGGCGACATCGTCGGCGCCTATGCGCGGGCTTCGCGCGAGGATGCGCTGGAGGCGATCGCGGCGGCGCGAGCCGCCTTCCCGGCGTGGTCGCGCTCGGGCATCCAGCAGCGCCACGACATCCTCCTGAAAGTCTCCGCCGAGATCATGGCGCGCAAGGACGAGCTCGGCCGGCTGCTCGCCCGCGAGGAGGGCAAGACGCTGCCCGAGGCGGTCGGCGAGGTGATGCGTGCCGGCCAGATCTTCGATTTCTTCGCCGGCGAGGTGCTCCGGCTTGCAGGCGAGAAGCTGCCGTCGACGCGGCCCGGCATCGAGGTCGAGGTGACGCGCGAGCCGGTCGGCGTCGTCGGCATCATCACGCCGTGGAACTTCCCGATCGCCATTCCCGCCTGGAAGATCGCGCCGGCGCTCGCCTACGGCAACTGCGTCGTGTTCAAGCCGGCCGACCTCGTGCCCGGCTCGGCCTGGGCGCTGGCCGACATCATCGTGCGCGCCGGCGTCCCCGACGGCGTCTTCAACCTGGTCATGGGCCGCGGCTCGGTGGTCGGCGCCGCCATGCTCGACGACCCGCGCATCGACGCCATCACCTTCACCGGCTCCGTGGGCACCGGCCGCAAGGTGGCCGAAGCCTCCGTCGGCCACATGCGCAAGTTCCAGCTGGAGATGGGCGGCAAGAATCCGCTCGTCGTGCTCGATGACGCCGACCTCGGCGTCGCCGTCGAATGCGCGGTGAACGGCGCCTTCTTCTCGACCGGCCAGCGCTGCACGGCCTCCTCGCGCTTCGTCGTCACCGAGGGCATCCACGACCGCTTCGTCGCCGCGCTCACCGAGCGCCTGAAGGGCCTCGTCGTCGATGACGCGCTGAAGGCCGGCACCCATGTCGGCCCGGTCGTCGACCAGAGCCAGCTCGACCAGGACCTCTCCTACATCGACATCGGCCGCAAGGAGGGCGCGCGCCTCGCCTGGGGCGGCGAACGGCTCAACCGCGAGACGCCGGGCTTCTTCCTGCAGCCGGCGCTGTTCACCGAGACGTCGGCCGTCATGCGCATCAACCGCGAGGAGATCTTCGGCCCGGTCGCCAGCGTCATGCGGGTGAAGGACTACGAAGAGGCGCTGGCCGCCGCGAACGACACGGTGTTCGGCCTGTCGTCCGGTATCTGCACGACCAGCCTGAAACACGCCTCGCACTTCCGCCGCAACTCGGAGGCCGGCATGGTGATGGTCAACCTTCCCACCGCCGGCGTCGACTATCACGTGCCGTTCGGCGGCCGCAAAGGCTCCTCCTACGGTCCGCGCGAGCAGGGCCGCTACGCCGCCGAGTTCTACACGACGGTGAAGAC
>JACZJD010000315.1 GCA_014860725.1 Aquamicrobium sp. | reverse complement strand
GTGCCGGACTATCTCGCCGGTCTGAATGCGGAGCAGCGGCTGGCGGTCGAGACCACGGAAGGCCCGGTGCTGGTTCTGGCCGGTGCCGGCACCGGCAAGACGCGGGTGCTGACCACCCGCATCGCGCATATCCTCGCCACGGGCCGCGCCTTCCCCTCGCAGATCCTCGCCGTCACCTTCACCAACAAGGCCGCGCGCGAGATGAAGCACCGCATCGGCGTGCTCGTCGGCGAGGCGGTCGAGGGCATGCCTTGGCTCGGTACTTTCCATTCGATCGGGGTCAAGCTCCTGCGCCGCCATGCCGAGCTCGCCGGCCTGCGCTCCGATTTCACCATCCTCGACACCGACGACCAGGTCCGCCTCATCAAGCAGTTGATCCAGGCCGAGGGGCTGGACGACAAGCGCTGGCCGGCACGCCAGTTCGCCCAGATGATCGACGGCTGGAAGAATAAGGGCCTGGGCCCGGAGGAGATCGCCGAAGGCGACGCGCGCAGCTTCGCCAACGGCAAGGGCCGCGAGCTCTACCGCGCCTATCAGGACCGGCTGACGACGCTCAACGCCGTCGATTTCGGCGACCTGCTCATGCACCCGATCCGCATCTTCCGCAAGCACCCCGACGTGCTGAAGGAGTACCACCGGAAGTTCAAATACATCCTGGTGGACGAGTATCAGGACACCAACACCGCGCAATATATGTGGCTGCGGCTCCTGGCGCAGCGGCCGGAGGCAAGGCAGAACGTCAGCCTCCCGGCCGAAGGCCGCAAGCCCGACCGGGCGTCGACCGGTCAGGCCGCCCCCGCAGCCGTGACGCGCAGCGAAGCGGAGCGCACAAACCAGCAAAATGCCCAGCCGCCGCAGGCGGCGGCGCGGCCCGTGAGCGTGAACATCTGCTGCGTGGGCGACGACGACCAGTCGATCTATGGCTGGCGCGGGGCGGAGGTCGACAACATCCTGCGCTTCGACAAGGACTTTCCCGGCGCGACGGTCATCCGGCTGGAACGCAACTACCGCTCGACCGCCCATATCCTCGGCGCGGCCTCGCACCTGATCGCCCACAATGAGGGGCGGCTCGGCAAGACGCTGTTCACCGACCGGTCCGATCCCGAGGACGCGAAGGTGCAGGTGCACGCCGCGTGGGATTCGGAGGAGGAGGCGCGCGCCGTCGGCGAGGAGATCGAGGCGCTGCACCGCAAGCAGCACAACCTCAACGACATGGCGATCCTGGTGCGCGCGTCCTTCCAGATGCGCGAGTTCGAGGACCGCTTCGTGACGATGGGCCTGAACTACCGCGTCATCGGCGGCCCGCGCTTCTACGAGCGGGCCGAAATCCGCGACGCGATGGCCTATTTCCGCGTCATCGCGCAGGGTGCGGACGATCTCGCCTTCGAGCGCATCGTCAACGTGCCGAAGCGCGGGCTGGGCGAGGCCGCCATTCGCCAGATCCACGACACGGCACGGGCGCTGGGCGTCCCCATGCTGGAGGCCGCGGCCAAGCTCGCCGAGAGCGACGAGCTGAAGCCGAAGCCGCGCGCGGCCCTGCGCGAGGTGACGGCGAACTTCGCCCGCTGGCAGGACATGCTCGACTCCACGCCGCACACCGAGCTGGCCGAGATCGTGCTCGACGAATCCGGCTACACTGAAATGTGGAAGAACGACCGCAGCGTGGACGCCCCCACCCGGCTGGAGAACCTGAAAGAGCTGATCCGCTCGATGGACGAATACGAGTCGCTGCGCGGCTTCCTCGAGCATGTGGCGCTGGTCATGGACGCCGAGCAGAACGAGGAGCTCGACGCGGTCTCGATCATGACGCTGCATTCGGCCAAGGGGCTGGAGTTCGACACCGTGTTCCTGCCCGGTTGGGAGGAAGGGCTTTTTCCGCACCAGCGCGCGCTCGACGAGGGCGGCCGCTCCGGGCTGGAGGAGGAGCGCCGCCTCGCCTATGTCGGGCTGACGCGGGCCAAGAAGAACCTGCACATCTGGTTCACCTCCAACCGGCGCATCCACGGCCTGTGGCAGTCGACCATCCCGTCACGCTTCCTGGAGGAGCTGCCCGAGGCGCATGTCGAGGTGGCGGAGGCGACCTCCTCCTATGGCGGCTACGGCACGGGCTATGGCGGCGGCTACGGCGAGCGGCAGACGGGCCGGCACAACCCCTACGGCGCATCGCGCTTCGACAATGTCGGTGGCGGGGCCAGCGGTGGGACCGCCGGGGGCGCCGGGCGCAGCGCCTTCTCCAATACCTACGCCACGCCGGGCTGGCAGCGCGCGCAGCGCAACCGCACCGAGGCGACGGACCGCAACTGGGGAACGCGCTCCGGCCACGCCGTCGAGCGCATCGGCTACGGCGAGGTCGATTCCGGCTACGGCGCCGGCCGCTCCAGCGTCAAGGGCCGCACCATCGACGGCGAGATTATCGGCCGGTCGGTGTCCGGCGCGGCGCCGGCCTTCGAGGTCGGCGACCGCGTGTTCCACCAGAAATTCGGCAACGGCAACGTCGCCGCCGTCGACGGCGACAAGCTGACGGTCGATTTCGACAAGGCCGGCCAGAAGCGCGTCCTCGCCGGCTTCGTGGCCGCGGCATAGCCGGAGCGAGGCGTCTTCTCATAGAAGTTCGGCGCCTCCACCGTCATCCCGGCCAAGGCCGCGAAGCGGCCGCCGAGCCGGGACTCATTGGCCGGACAAACGTCGAGCACGGCCCGGTTCAGGGCGCAGCGTCCGCTGCAACGCGCCCCGCGAACCCGCCACCCGGCCGCCCTGCTCGATGGGTCCCGGCTCTCGCTCCGCTCTGCCGGGTGACCGCCGCAATCGGGTACACGTAAAAATTGAATCCGATTTAAATAAAATCTGGACGTGCTCGATCTTACTCTCGCAGGTACAGGCAATAGCGCCTGCAACTCCGCTCCGAGCGGCATTAGGCCCCTTCCGTCTACACCACCCCCCGCGACGGAAGGGGCCTCTCCCCTGCAGACCGGCCGATCAGCCTTCCCAGCGGCGAAGAAAGTCTTCGATCCCAAGCGCCTGCATGTCGGGAACGGCGTCGGCCAGCTTCTCGACCGGCCAGTCCCACCAGGCAAGCGCGACGAGCCGCACCGCGATCTCCGGCGCGAAGCGCATCCGCAGGGTGCGCGCCGGCACGCCGGCCACGACCTCGTAGGGCGCGACGTCGTGCGTGACCACGGCATTGGCCCCGACCACCGCGCCGTCGCTGATGGCGACGCCGGGCATGACGACCGCCCCGTGGCCGATCCACACGTCGTTGCCGACCGTCACCGGCTTCGCCCGCCGGCGCTCGCGAAAATCCTGGTCGACGCCGAGGAACTTGAAATATTCGTTCGGCCGGTAGGTGATCTTGTGCGTCGTTACCCGCTCCATCGGATGCTCGAGCGCGTTGATGCGGACATTGGCGGCAATCGAGCAGAACTTGCCGATCCGCGTGTAGATCGCCTCGCCGTGGCGCTCGAAATAGGAATAGTCCCCGACCGTCACCTCGCGCAGCACCACGCGCTCGCCGATGGCGACGTGGCGGCCGAGCCGGCACGCCTTCAGCTCGGCCGTGGTGTGGATGCGCGGCTCGGAATCCGCGGGCAGGAAGGGACGCATCGCGCCTGATTACGCCGCGCGGCCCGGGCAGGCAAGCGGCCGTGCGCGCCCTCGCGACGGCCGCGCCCTATTGCGGCTTGCCGTTCGTCCAGGTCGGGTGCTGGTTGTAGAGCGGCACGGTGGAGATGCTCATCTTGGCCGAGCCGTCCTGCACCTGCCGGCTGTGCGACAGGTAGATCAGCGTGTCGTTGGCCTTGTCGTAGATGCGGTTCACGACCTGCTTCTTCCAGATCAGGCTGATGCCCTGCTTGAACACCTCCTCGCCGCCCTTCGACAGGTCGATGTCGCCGATGGTGATCGGCCCGGTCTGCCGGCAGGAGATGGACGAATCCGACGGGTCCTCGAACCAGTTGCCCTTCTGCAGCCGGTCGACTATGCCGCGCTCGAAATAGGAGACGTGGCAGGTCACGCCCTCGACCTTGGGATCGGCGATGGCCTCGATCATGATGTCGTTGCCGAGCCAGTCGACGCCGACCTCGCCGACCTGCTGGGCGGAGGCGGGTGCGGCGGCAAGCGCGAGAGCGGCGGAAAGGCAAAGGGATGCGAGGCGCATGGGGCTGCTCCATGAGGACACCGCCATCACATGGGTTCGCGCCGCGGCCCTCGCAATAGCCGCCGTCGCGGGCGAAGCGCTGGCGCATGCGAAGCGGCAGTTTGACGCCTTCCGCAAACGGCTCGGGCGGACTATCTTTACAAAATGAAACAGACGGCCCCCGCCCGCCTCTATATCCTGTCCGCCCTCGGCGCCGGCGCCCTCGCCGCGGCGACCGGGCTGGCCTTCGCCGGCTGGATGGAGCACGCGCCCGCGATCCTGACGACGCTGGCGCAAGAGGGGCTGGCCTGGTGCTTCTGACTGCACGGCCCCGGCCGGCGGTTCATCGTTCTAAGGATACAAACCTCTCATGATGCGCTCGATCCTCGCCAGCATACTCATCCTGATCGCGGCCGGCGTCGGCTGGCTGACCTATGACTGGTATCGGGCGCGCACCGCGCCGGGCGGGTTCGGCGCGCCCTTCACGCTGGTCGACCAGACCGGCAAGGAGATCACCGAGGCGGCGTTCCGCGGCGCGCCGAGCGCCGTGTTCTTCGGCTTCACCCATTGCCCCGAAATCTGCCCCACGACCCTGTTCGAGCTCGACGGCTGGCTCGCCACGCTGGGCGACGAGGGCAAGAATATCCGCGCCTGGTTCGTGACCGTCGATCCCCAGCGCGACACGCCCGAGATCATGGACGCCTATGTCAGCAACGTCTCGGGCCGCATCGTCGGCGTCACCGGCGAGCCGGCGAAGGTCGAGGCGATGGCGCGCTCCTACGGCATCTACTTCAAGCGTGTGGAGCTTGAGGACGGCGACTACACGATGGACCACACCGCCTCGGTGCTGCTCCTCGACCGCAAGGGCGACTTCGCCGGCACCATCTCCTACGGCGAGAACCCGGAGACGGCCGTCGCCAAGCTCAAGCGGCTTGCGGCCGGCTGAGACCGCGGCGGTTCCCTTGCCCCAGACCCGCCTGCATTTCATCGCCTTCCGCCCGGCCTCGACCGCGCTGTTCTTGACGCTCGAGGCCGTGTTCGAGGAGGACGGCCTGCCGCTCGCCATCCTCGAGCTCGACGAGGCCGCCGGCTCCGACGAAATCTCGGTCTATGCCGAGG
>JACZJD010000314.1 GCA_014860725.1 Aquamicrobium sp. | reverse complement strand
GGGAGGAGACTTGCATGACCAGAACAGCACTCGTGACCGGCGGCTCGCGCGGCATCGGCGCGGCGATCTCGGTGGCGCTGAAGAATGCCGGCTACAAGGTTGCCGCCAACTATGCCGGCAACGACGAGGCGGCGGCGAAGTTCAGGGACGAGACCGGCATCGCGGTCTACAAATGGTCGGTCGCCGACTACGACGCCTGCGTGGAGGGGATCAAAAAGGTCGAGGCCGATCTCGGTCCCGTCGACGTGCTGGTCAACAATGCCGGCATCACGCGCGACACCATGTTCCACAAGATGACGCCGCAGCAGTGGCGCGAGGTGATCGACACCAACCTCACCGGCGTCTTCAACATGACGCATCCGCTGTGGACGGGCATGCGCGACCGCAAGTTCGGCCGCATCATCACCATCTCCTCGATCAACGGCCAGAAGGGTCAGGCGGGGCAGGTCAACTATTCGGCGGCCAAGGCCGGCGATCTCGGCTTCACCAAGGCGCTGGCGCAGGAAGGCGCGCGCGCCGGCATCACCGTCAACGCCATCTGCCCCGGCTACATCGCCACCGACATGGTCAAGGCCATCGACGAGAAGGTGCTTGCCGAGCGCATCATCCCGCAGATCCCGGTCGGCCGCCTCGGCGAGCCGGAGGAAATCGCGCGCATCGTCGTCTTCCTCGCCTCCGACGATGCCGGCTTCATCACCGGCTCGACGGTGTCGGCGAATGGCGGGCAGTTCTTCGTGTAGGCCACGAAAATCCCGGCAAAGAAAAACGGCCCCGCGAGGGGCCGTTTCCTTTTCCGGCATGCCGCGCCGGCGGTCAGTCGTCGCCGAGCAGGCTCTTGTGGACGACGCCGGCGATGGCGGCGCCGACGAGGGGCGCGACCCAGAACAGCCACAGCTGCGCCAGCGCCGGGCCTTCGGCGAACAGGGCGACGCCGGTCGAGCGCGCCGGGTTGACCGAGGTGTTGGTGACGGGGATCGAGATCAGGTGGATCAGCGTCAGCGCCAGGCCGATGGCGATGGGCGCGAAGCCGGCCGGCACCCGGCCGCCGGTGGCGCCGAGGATGACGATCAGGAAGAAGAAGGTGAGCAGCACCTCGATCACCAGCGCCGAAGTCAGCGAATAGCCGCCGGGGGACGCCTCGCCGTAGCCGTTGGAGGCGAAGCCGCCGACCGAGACGAAGTCGGCCTTGCCGCTGACGATCAGGTAGAGCACGGCGGCGGCGAGCACGGCGCCGACGAGCTGGGCGACGACATAGGGAACGAGGTCCCTGGCCTCGAAGCGGCCGGCCGCGAGCAGGCCGACCGTGACGGCGGGGTTGAAGTGGCCGCCGGAGATGCCGCCCACGGCATAGGCCATGGTCAGCACGGTGAGGCCGAAGGCGAGCGACACGCCGACGAAGCCGATGCCAAGCTCGGGATAGGCCGCGGCAAGCACCGCCGAGCCGCAACCGCCGAAGACGAGCCAGAACGTTCCGAGGAACTCGGCCAGAAGACGCTTTGTCATGCTGTTCTCTCCGTAAAATAAGGGGGCAAGACGGAAGATGCACATGAGTCGCATCTTTCGGCAACCGGGGCGTGCATAGCCGGCTCGGCACCGGAAAGGCGGGCGAAAGGTTAACGCGGCGGCGAAAACGCCTGTGCGAATCGCTCTGGACAGGCTGTGGACTTGTTGTGGACGAGGGGTGGATACCACTACATCTTGTGGAGAACGAAACGGGAAACCGTGCCGATCAGTGATTCGTCGCCGATTCGTTCCGGCTTTGGCCGGAACGTTAACGCCAAACCGCCCCGGCCCGGAAAGAGGTAAATTGCGGGTAAAGAAATTCCTAACGAAATCCTAAGCTTGCGGCCGGCAGCCGGGGCCGCTCCGGGCGGTGCGAGGCCCCCTTGCCGGCAAAGGTTAACGCCGGACGCCGCAGTGGGCGGAACGGGCGGGAGCGTGATTCAGCATCTGGTCATATAGGCAGGCAATCCGGCTACATCTTGTAGTGAACGGATCAGGAACATTGCCGAATCAGTGATTCGTCGCCGATTCGTTCCAGACTCGTTCCAGGGGTTAATGCGGCGCGGCCGCGGGCTGGCGGAAACGGCGCCGGCGACCTATCTCAACGGCAGCCATATCTTCCGCTCCACCCCGGCCGCATGCTAACGAGCCACCGCCGCGCCGCCTGCGGATATCAGAGGGCCGCCCCCGCACGATGAGCATCCAGACAAGACCAGATGCGCCGCTCGTCCTTTCCGGCCGGGACGTGACGGCGGTGCTCGGCCCGACCAACACCGGCAAGACCCATCTCGCCATCGAGCGGCTGGTCGCGCATGAGAGCGGCGTCATCGGCCTGCCGCTCAGGCTGCTTGCCCGCGAGGTCTACGGCCGGGTCTGCGACAAGGTCGGCGCGGACAAGGTGGCGCTCGTCACCGGCGAGGAGAAGATCCAGCCGCCCGGCGCGCGCTATTCGGTCTGCACGGTCGAGGCGATGCCGCGCGAGACCGACGCCGCCTTCGTCGCCATCGACGAGGTGCAGCTCGCCGCCGATCTCGAGCGCGGCCACATCTTCACCGACCGCATCCTGCACCTGCGCGGCCGGCAGGAGACGCTGCTTCTCGGCGCCGCCACCATGCGCGGCATCCTGGAGAAGCTGTTGCGCGGCATCTCGGTCGTCACGCGGCCGCGCATGTCGCATCTCGCCTATGCCGGGCAGAAGAAGCTGACGCGGCTGCCGCGCCGCTCGGCCGTCGTGGCCTTCTCGGCCGACGAGGTCTACGGCATCGCCGAGCTGATCCGCCGCCAGCGCGGCGGCGCGGCCGTGGTGCTGGGCGCTCTTTCGCCCCGCACCCGCAACGCGCAGGTCGCGCTCTACCAGTCCGGCGACGTCGACTATCTCGTCGCCACCGACGCGATCGGCATGGGGCTCAACCTCGACGTCGACCATGTCGCCTTCGCCCAGAACCGCAAGTTCGACGGCTTCCAGTACCGCGAGCTGACCGCGGCCGAGCTCGGCCAGATCGCCGGCCGCGCCGGCCGCCACATGCGCGACGGCACCTTCGGCGTCACCGGCCAGGTCGATCCCTTCCCCGACGAGCTGGTCGAGCGCATCGAGAGCCACGATTTCGAGCCGGTGAAGGTGCTGCAATGGCGCACCGCCGGCTTCGACTTTGCGAGCCTCGACGCGCTCCGGCGCTCCATCGACCGCATCCCGCCGGTCGAGGGGTTGACGCGGGCATTGCCGGCGGTGGATGCGCGCGCGCTCGACCATCTGGCGAAAGACGAGGAGATCCGCCGCCTCGCCGACCGGCCGCGCCGGGTCGAGATGCTGTGGGAAGCCTGCGCGCTGCCCGACTACCGCCGCATCGCGCCGGTCCAGCACGCCGACATCATCGGAAGCATCTATCTCGACCTCGCGAGGAAGGGCCATGTCGACGAGGACTATATGGCCGAGCAGGTGCGCCGGGCCGACACGACCGAGGGCGACATCGACACGCTGTCGGCGCGCATCGCCCAGATCCGCACCTGGACTTTCGTGTCCCACCGGCCCGGCTGGCTGGCCGATCCGGCACACTGGCAGGAAAAAACGCGCGAGATAGAGGACAGACTGTCCGATGCGCTGCACGAGCGATTGACGAAACGCTTCGTAGACCGCAGGACTTCCGTGCTCATGAGGCGCCTGAGAGAGAACGCGATGCTTGAGGCAGAGATAAACCCGGCCGGCGACGTCAACGTCGAGGGCCATCACGTCGGTTCCCTT
>JACZJD010000313.1 GCA_014860725.1 Aquamicrobium sp. | reverse complement strand
CGCCCAGACGATCCGCGCCAGCCAGACGATCTCGGCGGCGGGTATCGTGCGGTCGGGATGGGCGGGGTTGAGCGAGACGAGCTCGACCGTGCGCGCGGTGCGGCCGGCCAGCACCTTGGCCATCACCTCGCCGGACGCGGTCTTGGCCACGACGCGGTCGCCCCTGCGCACCCGCGCGCCGGGCTCGACGATCAGGATGTCGCCGTCGCGATAGAGCGGCAGCATCGAATCGCCCTGCACCTGCAGCGCATAGGCGTTCTCGCCGACGCCCGCGGTCGGCAGGTCGATCTCCTCCCAGCCCTGCCCGACCGGGAAGCCGCCGTCGTCGAAGAAGCCGCCGGCGCCGGCCTGCGCGAAGCCGATCAGCGGCACCGAGGAGCGGAGCGGCGGCCGCTCCTCGATCAGCAACAGCAGCTCCGTCAGCGACGCGCCGGTCGCCTCCATGATCTTGGCGAGCGACTCGGTCGACGGCCAGCGCGGACGGCCGTCGGCCGACAGCCGCTTGGACTTGTTGAAGGCGGTGGAATCGAGGCCGGCCCGGCGCGCGAGCCCGGACGCGGACAGGGAATGGCGCGCCGCCAGCGCGTCGATCGCCGCCCAGACCTTCTCGTGCGAGAGCATGGCGCCCTCCCGATGACAGGAAAAAATACCTCTAGTCTGATACCCCCTTGCCTCGTCCTTGTCCAGAGGCAACCCCGGTTCGCGGGGCCGGAGAGCCACCGCCGCGGCCGGCGGTCCACGCCGGGTTGCCCGCGCCGGCCTTGCCGCCTATCACTGTCGGCAGCAAGGCGACGCGTCCGGGGAGGATGGGAAGATGGCCGGTACGATCCTGTGTTGCGTCAACGGCAGCGCCCACGCCCGGCGGGCGGTCGAGCTGGCCGTGGAGCTGGCGAAGGGGCTCGGCCACGGCCTCACCTTCCTGTTCGTCAACCAGACGCGGCCGGCAAGCGGCTATCCGCCCATCAAGGCCGCGGCCGAGGACGAGGCGCGCGAGATTCTCGACATCGCGATCCGCTATGCGCATGCGCACGGCGTGCGCGAGGCGCGGCCGGCGCTGGTCGAGGCCCGGGACGTCGCCGCCGCGATCCTGCATTTCGCCGCCGAGGCGCAGGCCGATCACATCGTGGTCGGAACGGGCAACCCGCCCTTCATCGGGCGGCTCCTGCTCGGCTCGGTCTCGGAGGCGGTCGTCGCCGGGACCGCGTGCAGCGTGACCGTGGCGCGCTGATCGCGTCGCCCGGGGCAAGCTCCCGGCAGGCTTTCAGCCCTCGCCCTTCGCCAGCCGGCGCAGGCCGGCATGCGAGGCCATGAAGGTGCGCTCCTCCTCGCTCGGGGCGCGCGGGCGGACGGAGACGCCGAGCATGGCGACGATGTCGTCGATGGGCACGAAGCGGCGGCCGGCGAAGTCGTAGACCCCGGCCGTGGTCATCACCACCGCGGCGGTGCGCCCGTCCTCGAGCACGAAGCGGTGGCGGCCGATGACCTGGGTGTCCTCCCAGGTCTCGATGGTCGAGACCACGTCGAACTTCCGCCACAGCCTGATCTCGCGGACGTAGACGGCCTGAAGGCCGCCCATCATCGGCGCCCAGCGGTGCTTGCGCGCGAGCTGGATCAGGCCGGCCCGCGCGAAGATGTCGATGCGGCCGACATCGGCGAGCATCATGTAGCGGGCGTTGTTGAGATGGAGGTTGGAATCGATGTCGGAAGGCAGGCAGCGGAAGGAGAGCCTGCTTTCCTCGCCCAGCCTGTAGCGGCCGCGCGAGCGCGCGGTCGCGATCATCCGGGCAAGGCGCAGCCAGACATACATGAAGGTCTCCCTTTCCTTCTCCCCGTTCACGGGGAGAAGGTGGCCCGAAGGGCCGGATGAGGAGCGGTACTATGCCTGCCGAAGCAAGCGCTGCCCCTCACCTGCCTGCCGGCATCCTCTCCCCGTGAACGGGGAGAGGAAGGCTGTCATCTACGCCGCTTCCTTCACCTTGCCGGCATAGGGATCGAAGCGCTCGTAGAAGCTCTCGCCCTTCTCGGCCATGTCGAGGAGAAGCTTCGGCGCCTTGAACTGCGCGCCGTACTTCTTCTGCAGCTTCTTCGCCAGCCTGACGAACTCGGCCGCACCGATGCCGTCGATGTAGCTGAGCGCGCCGCCCGTGTAGGGCGCGAAGCCGAAGGCCAGGATCGAGCCGACATCGGCCTCGCGCGGGTCGGTGACGATGCCCTCCTCCATCACGCGGGCAGCCTCCAGCGCGATGGTGGCGAGGAAGCGCTGCTTCAGCTCCTCGACGTCAATCGAGTCGGCATCCTGCTGCTTGTAGAGATCCTTCAGGCCCGGCCACAGGTGCTTCTTGGCCGGCTTCTCGGGGTAGTCGTAGAAGCCCTTGCCGTTCTTGCGGCCGAAGCGGCCGTGGGTGTCGACCATGGTGTTGACGAGCTTGAACTGCTCGGCGTCCACCGCCTTCTCGCCGAGATCGCGGATGGTCTGCTTCATGATCTTCTGGGCGAGGTCGATGGCCGTCTCGTCGGTCAGCGCCAGCGGGCCGACCGGCATGCCGGCCATCTTGGCCGCGTTCTCGATCATCGCCGCCGGCACGCCTTCGATCAGCATCTGGAAGGCTTCCGACATGTAGCGCAGCACGCAGCGGTTGACGTAGAAGCCGCGCGTGTCGTTGACCACGATCGGCGTCTTCTTGATCGCCCGCACATAGTCGATGGCGACGGCCAGCGCCTTGTCGCCCGTCTTCTTGCCGAGGATGATCTCGACCAGCATCATCTTGTCGACCGGCGAGAAGAAGTGGATGCCGACGAAGTTCTTCGGCCGCGACGAGTTCTTGGCCAGCGAGGTGATGGGAATCGTCGAGGTGTTGGAGGCGAAGATCGCCGCCGGCTTGATGACGGCCTCGGTCTTCTCGGTCACGCCCTTCTTGATCTCCGAATCCTCGAACACGGCCTCGACCACGAGATCGCAGCCGTCGAGCTGGGCGTAGTCGTCGGTCGGCGTGATGAGGGAGAGAAGCTTCTCCTTCTCCTCCGCCGTGGCGCGGCCCTTCTTGATCGCGCCGTCCATCAGGCCGGCGGAATGGGCCTTGCCCTTCTCGGCCGACGGCATGTCGCGGTCGAGCAGCACCACCGGGATGCCGGCCTTGGCCGTGACGTAGGCGATGCCCGCGCCCATGAAGCCGGCGCCGAGCACGCCGATCTTCTTGAACTTCGTCTCCTTGACGCCCTCGGGGCGGCGCGCGCCCTTGTTCAGCTCCTGCAGCGACACGAACAGCGAGCGGATCATCATCCGCGCCTCGGTCGAGCGCAGGATCTGGGTGAAGTAGCGCTGCTCGATGCGGAGCGCGGTGTCGAACGGCACCAGCAGGCCCTCATAGACGCACTTCAGGATCGCGCTGGCGGCCGGGTAGTTGCCGTAGGTCTCGCGGCGCAGGATGGCGATGGCCGGCGGGAACAGGTTGGCGCCCGCGGCCGAATAGACCGGCCCGCCCGGCAGCTTGAAGCCCTTCTCGTCCCACGGCTGCACCGGCTTGAGGCCGTTCCGGATCATGGCCTTGGCGGTCTCGACCAGCTTCTTCGGCTCGGCGATCTCGTGGATGAGGTTCATCGCC
>JACZJD010000312.1 GCA_014860725.1 Aquamicrobium sp. | reverse complement strand
GCGCGGCGCCGTCTCCGCCGGCATCGGCATTCCCGTCATCGAGGTGGACGATCCGCGCCGGGCGCTGGCGCTGGCGGCCGCGCTGTTCCACGGCGCGCAGCCGGACACGATGGTCGCCGTCACCGGCACCAGCGGCAAGACCTCCGTCGCCTCCTTCACACGCCAGATCTGGGAGCGGGCCGGCCTTGCCGCCGCCTCGATCGGCACGACCGGCGTGACCGCGCCGGGCCGGGAGGAATACGGCTCGCTGACCACGCCCGACCCCGTGGCGCTGCACAGGCTTCTGGCCGAGCTTGCCGAGGCCGGCGTCACCCATGCCGCGATGGAGGCGTCGAGCCACGGCCTCGACCAGCGCCGCCTCGACGGCGTCAGGCTCGCCGCCGGCGGCTTCACCAATCTCGGCCGCGACCACATGGACTATCACCCGACGGTCGAGGACTACCACGCCGCCAAGATGCGGCTGTTCACCGAGCTTCTGCCCCGGGGCGCGCCGGCCGTGATCTTCGCCGACGACCCGTGGTCGCAGGCGACCATCGACGTCGCGCAGGGCGCGGGCCTTATCGTGCTCACCGTCGGCCGCAAGGGCGACTTCCTCAGGATCAAGCGCGTCGAGCACGAGCGTCACCGCCAGCGCGCCGAGATCGAGGCCGACGGCGCGATCCACGAGATCGACCTGCCGCTCGCCGGCGATTTCCAGGTCGCCAACGCGCTGGTCGCGGCGGGGCTCGCGATCTCGACAGGACTCGACATCGGCAAGGCGCTCGCCGCGCTGGAGACGCTGAAGGGCGCGTCCGGTCGGCTGGAGCTGGTCGGCGCGACGCGGGACGGCGCGCCGGTCTATGTCGACTACGCACACAAGCCCGACGCGCTGGAGAACGTGCTGACGGCGGTGCGGCCGTTCACCACCGGCCGCGTCGTGGTCGTCTTCGGATGCGGCGGCGACCGCGACCGCGGGAAAAGGCCGATCATGGGCGAGATCGCCACACGGCTCGCCGACGTCGTCTTCGTCACCGACGACAACCCGCGCTCCGAGGAGCCGGCCGCGATCCGCGCCGCGATCATGGCGGCCGCGCCCCGCGCCGTCGAGATCGGCGACCGCCGGCAGGCGATCCGCGAAGCCGTTTCCATGCTCAGGGCCGGCGACACGCTGATCGTCGCCGGCAAGGGACATGAGGAAGGCCAGACCATCGGCGACGTCACGCTGCCGTTCTCCGACCATCACGAGGTGCGCGCCGCGCTCGCGGAGCGCGCGTCATGAGCTTCCTGTGGCGATCCGAGGCGCTTGCCGGCGCCATGAACGGGCGGCCGGTCGGCGTGCTGCCCGAGGGCGTGACCGGCATTTCCATCGACAGCCGCACGCTGAAGCCGGGCGAGGCGTTCTTCGCCATCAAGGGCGAGACGTTCGACGGCCACGACTTCGCCACCGCCGCCATCAAGGCGGGGGCGGGCCTGCTCGTCGTCGCCGAGGGCAAGCTGCCGGCGCTCGGCCGCATCACCGCGCCGATGATCGTGGTGCCCGACGTGCTGGCGGCGCTGGAGGCGGCGGGCATCGCCGCGCGGTCGCGCTCGAGGGCCAGGGTCGTCGCCGTCACCGGTTCGGTCGGCAAGACCACGACCAAGGAGGCGATGCGGCTGGCGCTCGGCGCCTGCGGCACGGTCCATGCCTCCGACAAGTCGTTCAACAACCACTGGGGCGTGCCGCTGACGCTGGCGCGCCTGCCGGAGGACTGCGACTACGCCGTCTTCGAGATCGGCATGAACCGTCCGGGCGAAATCCGCACGCTGTCGCGCTTCGTGCGGCCGCATGTCGCCGTCGTCACGCTGATCGCGCCGGCGCATCTCGGCTATTTCAGGAGCCTGGAGGAGATCGCCCGCGCCAAGGCCGAGATCTTCGAGACCGTCGAGCCGGGCGGCCATGCGCTCATCAACCGCGACGACAGGCAGTGGCAGTTCCTCGAGACCGCGGCGCACGAGGCCGGCATCGAGCATGTGTGGAGCTTCGGCGAGCATGCGCGCGCCACCTTCCGGCTGGCGGCCTGCGACGCGACGGGCGAGGGCTCGCGCATCCGCGTGGCGATGGCGGGGCGCGAGATCGCGGCCACCGTCGGCGCGCCGGGCCGCCACATCGTGCAGAATGCGCTCGCCGTGCTGGGCGCGACCTATCTGGTCGGCGCCGACGTCGAGAAGGCGGCCGCCGCGCTCGCCGGCTTCACGGCCGAGAAGGGGCGCGGCCGGCAGTACCGCCTGGCGCATCCGGCCGGTGGCGAAATCCTGCTGATCGACGAGAGCTACAACGCCAATCCGGTTTCCATGAAGGCCGCGCTCGCCGTTCTCGGCACGACGCCGGTCGCGGAAGGCGGGCGGCGCATCGCCGTGCTGGGCGACATGCTGGAGCTGGGCGAGCATTCGCAGAAGCTGCATGCCGCGCTCGCCGGGCCGCTGGCCGCGGCGAAGGTCGACCGGGTGCTGCTCGGCGGGCCGGAGATGGCGGCGCTCGCGGAGGCGCTACCGGCCGACATGCCGTGCAAGCACCGCGACAGCGCCGAGGCGCTGAAGCCCGTCCTTCTCGAGACGGTGCAGCCAGGCGACGTGGTGATGGTCAAATCCTCCAACGGCTCGGGCTTCACCCGGCTGACGGAGGCGCTGCTTGCGGAATTCCCGGTCGCGGCCGGGGGGGAGCCGCCGATGGACAAGGTCTGAGAAGGGTCGGGGAAACACCGCAGATGCTGCTCTTGCTCGCTGGACTCGCCGATCAGGTCTCGGCCCTGAACGTGTTCCGCTACATCACCTTCCGCACCGGCGGCGCGCTGATCACCTCGGCGCTCATCGTCTTCCTGTTCGGCCCGGCGATCATCGATTCGCTGCGCATCCGCCAGGGCAAGGGCCAGCCGATCCGCGCCGACGGGCCGCAGACCCATTTCAAGAAGGCAGGCACGCCGACCATGGGCGGCCTGATGATGCTGACCGGCATCGTCGGCTCGGTCGTGCTGTGGGGCAACCTTTCCAGCACCTATGTCTGGGTGGTGATGCTGGTCATGCTCGGCTTCGGCATGATCGGCTTCTACGACGACTACCTGAAGGTGACGAAGCAGTCGCATCTCGGCTTTTCCGGCAAGCTCCGGCTGGTGATCGAGTTCCTGATCGCGGGCATGGCCGCCTTCGCGATCATGCGCGCGGGCAGCGAGCCGTTCTCCTCGTCGCTCGCCTTCCCCTTTGTCAAGGACTTCGTCCTCAATCTCGGCATCTTCTTCATCCCCTTCGCCGCCTTCGTGATCGTGGGCGCGGGCAATGCCGTGAACATGACCGACGGGCTCGACGGGCTCGCCATCGTGCCGGTGATGGTGGCGGCCGCCGCCTTCGGCATCATCGCCTATCTCGCCGGCAACGCCGTCTTCGCCGACTATCTGCAGATCCATTTCACGCCCGGCACGGGCGAGCTCTCGGTGGTGCTGGGCGCGTTGATCGGCGCGGGCCTCGGCTTCCTGTGGTTCAACGCGCCGCCGGCCGCGATCTTCATGGGCGACACCGGGTCGCTGGCGCTCGGCGGCCTGATCGGCTCGGTGGCGGTGGCGACCAAGCACGAGATCGTGCTCGCCATCATCGGCGGGCTTTTCGTCGTGGAGATCATGTCGGTCATCGTCCAGGTCGCCTGGTTCAAGCTGACGGGCAAGCGCGTGTTCCTGATGGCGCCGATCCACCACCATTTCGAGAAGCTCGGCTGGACCGAGAGCCAGGTCGTGATCCGCTTCTGGATCATCGCCGTGGTGCTGGCGCTGATCGGCCTTTCGACGCTGAAGCTGAGATAGCGATGATCCCGGTCTCCACCCTTTCCGGCCGCAAGGTCGCGCTGTTCGGGCTCGGCGGCTCGGGGCTCGCGACCGCTGAGGCGCTCGCGGCCGGCGGGGCCGAGGTGACGGCGTGGGACGACAACGCGGCGACCGTCGACAAGGCGCGTGAGG
>JACZJD010000311.1 GCA_014860725.1 Aquamicrobium sp. | reverse complement strand
TCGAGGACGCGCTCGCCGCGACCCTGCCGCCCTCCTGCCGGCGGCCGGTGCGCTTCATGCTCTCGACGGAAATCTCGATCATCTACGGCAAGGGCGGAAAGACGCGGAAGGTCCATCACCTGATCTACGCGCCCGACCTCGCCAGCGCCGACCGGCTCGCGGCGAGCCTCGGGCGCATCAGCAACATCGCCTCGGACGGGCGGCCGATCCTCGGCCTCGACTCGCGCGACCTGCTGGAGATCGCGCTGGAATCGGGGCCGGATTCCTACCTCGTGCCGGCGCATATCTGGACGCCGTGGTTCGCCGCGCTCGGCTCGAAATCGGGCTTCGATTCCATCGCCGACTGCTACGGCGACCTTGCGCCCCACATCTTCGCGGTCGAGACGGGCCTCTCCTCCGACCCCGAGATGAACTGGCGCGTCTCGTCGCTGGACCGCTACCGGCTCGTCTCCAATTCCGACGCGCATTCGCCCGGCAAGCTCGGCCGCGAGGCGACGCGGTTTTCCTGCGAGGCCGACTATTTTTCGATCCGGCGGGCGCTGGAGACGGGCGATGGCTATGCCGGCACGGTCGAGTTCTTCCCCGAGGAGGGCAAGTACCACATGGACGGCCACCGCGGCTGCGGCGTGCGGCTGACGCCGAAGCAGACGCTGGCGCTCGGCGGCCGCAGACCGGGCAGCGGCCGCCGAGCGCGATGGTTTCCTTCGGCGTCAGCCGCACGCCGCAGCCGCGGTGCCCGTCCATGTGGTACTTGCCTTCCTCGGGGAAGAACTCGACCGTGCCGACATAGCCATCGCCGGTCTCGAGCGCGCGGCGCAGGGCAAAATAGTCGGCCTCGCAGGAGAAGCGCGTCGCCTCGCGGCCGAGCTTGCCGGGCGAATGCGCGTCGGAATTGGAGGTGAGGCGGAAGCGGTCGAGCGAGGAGATGCGCCAGTTCATGGCCGGGTCGGAGGAGAGGCCCGTCTCCACTGCGAAGATGTGGCGGGCGAGGTCACCATAGCATTCCTCGATCGAATCGAAGCCCGACTGCGAGCCGAGCGCGGCGAACCACGGCGTCCAGATATGCGCCGGCACGAGGTAGGAATCCGGTCCCGATTCCAGCGCGATCTCCAGGAGGTCGCGCGAATCGAGGCCGAGGATCGGCCGCCCGTCCGAGGCGATGTTGCCGATGCGCCCTAGGCTCGCCGCCAGCCTGTCGGCCGCGTCGAGGTCGGCGGCATAGATCAGGTGATGAATCTTCCGGGTCTTGTCGCCCTTCTTGTAGATGGTCGAGATTTCCGTGGAGAGCATGAAGGAGACCGGCCGCCGGCAGGCGGGCGGCAGCGTCTCCAGAAGCGCCGCTTCGATCTCCGGCCTGAGCCGGAAGAGGCCGTTGCCTTCGGCCACCAGCTTGTCCTTGATCTCGGCGAGCCAGCCCGGATGCACGCAGTCGCCGGTGCCGACCACGGCGATCCCCTTGCGCGCCGCCCACCAGAACAGGTGCTCGAGATCGAGGTCCCGGCTCGTGGCCCGGGAATATTTCGAGTGGACGTGCAGATCGGCAAGGAAGGTCATGAGACGACGCCATTCATCTTGCGGACGGGGCGCGGCAGCTCCGCCGCCCCGGCACCGCATTGATAGCAGGCCGAAGATAGCAGGCCGAACCCGAACGGTTCACAGGAAAACGGCGCAAATCACAGCATTTGACGCGGTGTCCTTGCTAGGGGTCGGTCGGCGACAAGAGTGCGTCGGATCATCGAGGACACGATTGCCGGCCCGGCGACGAAGCCGATGCTCTCCGGCGCGGGGCCGGGCCGCAGGTTCCGGATCGTCCATTCCCGCCTTTGGCGGAAGGGGACTCCCCATCGGGAAAGAGCGGCAGATACCGGAATGCTGGGTGCAGGAAAATGCATCGAAATGCGAGCGGTCACCCTGCCTTCGAAGCCGCTCGCCAGCGATATACGAGGAAAACAGCGGAGAAACGGCGGATGTACCGCAATCCGGGACAAAATGTAAAATGCATTATGCATTGACAATCGCTGCCTGCTTCCCTTAAGGTTCTGGCAATTTCAGCCGGAATCGATAGGGAGGAGAACCATGATGCCGGAGTCTGGAAAGGGCCTGCTGACTGCCATTGCGCTGGCGACATCGCTGGGCATGGCCAGTCCCGCAGCCGCGCAGCAGATCGGAGTCGACGAGGACAACAAGGTCGTCACGGTCGGCGCATTCACGCCGGTCACCGGGCCGGTGCCGTTCTACGCCATCCTGACCCACGCCGCCGAGGCGTTCTATCGCCATCTCAACGACAATGGCGGCATAGAGGGGTGGACCGTCCGCTATGTCACGCTGGACGACGGCTATGACCCGGCGCGCAGCGTCGCCGTCACCCGCCAGCTCGTGGAGGACGAGGGCATCTTCGCGCTGTCGGCCGCCGTCGGCACCGCGCCGAACGTCGCGGTCATTCCCTTCGCCTCCGAGGTCGGCCTGCCCATGATCGGCCCCATCGGCGGCGCCAGCGCCTTCTTCACCGCGGCGAACATCTTCCCGCTGCTGCCCGACTATGGCTGGTCCGCGGCCTCGAACGTCGACTACGCCGTCAACGATCTCGGCCTGAAGAAGATCGCGCTGCTGTGGGAGAACGACGAGCTCGGCCGTTCCGCCAAGCGCGGCTTCGACCTCTACATGGAGCATCTCGGGCTGGAGCCGGCCGAATCCGTGCCGTTCGACGTCTCGACGACCAATTTCAGCGCCCATATCCGGCGCGTCGCCAATTCGGGCGCCGAGGCCGTTATCCTGTTCGGGTCGAACGCCAACCTCGCCGCCGCGCTGAAGGCGGCGGACCTGCAGGGGCTGGACGTCGAGTGGTTCGCGCCGTTCTTCGCCGCCGATCCCTCCACCTTCCGGCTCGCCGGCGATCTTCTGAACGGCGTGCACTTCTCGTCCTGGCTGGTGCCGGTCACCAGCGACGACCCGCAGGTGGCCGCCTATCGCGAGGCGGTCGGCAAATACTACCCGGACGATCCGGTCGGCGTGTTCGGCCTCAACGGCTGGAGCAACGCCGCGCTCTTCGCCGAAGGCTTCCGTGCGCTTCTGGCCAGCGGCAACGAGCTGACGCGCGAGAACCTGATCGCCGCGCTCGACGGGCTCAAGGATGCCTCGGTCGGCGGCGCGCAGGGCGTCTCCTTCCAGCCGGGCGACCATCGCGGCACGCGCCAGGAAGGCATCATCCAGGCGCAGGAGGGCGAGTTCGTGCTGGTGCGCGAGTTCCGGCCCTATCCGGAAGTCGTCTTCGACGCGAAAACCGAATAGGCTGCCGCCGAAATAATGCATCCCGGCCGGACGGGCCGGGATGCCGCATTGCAGGCCAAATCCACGGGAGGATGGAATGAAGGCTGTTCCGCTGAGCGCGCCTGCGCGCCTCGATGGACAGGTCGCGCTCGTCACCGGCGCGGCGGGGGGCATCGGCAGGGCGACCTCGCTCGCGCTCGCCGAAGCCGGCGCGACGGTGATCGCGACCGACATCGTCGACAGCGCCGATTTCGGCCGCGCCGGCATCGCCTACAGGCGCTACGACGTGACCTCGGCGGACGAGACCGCGGCGCTCGTCGCCGATCTGCGTGAGAAGCACGGCCGGATCGACGTCCTCGTCCTGTGCGCCGGCACCATCTCCCACCGGCCGCTCGGCGAATCCACCGACGAGGAATGGCGCTCGATCCTCGACGTCAACCTGATGGGCGTCGTCAACCCGGTGCGCGCCGTCTATCCGGTCATGGAGGCGCAGGGCTATGGCAAGATGGTGGCGCTGGGCTCGATCGCCGCCAAGATCGGCGGCGTCGCCTCCGGGCCGTCCTACGTCGCGGCGAAGTCCGCCGTGCACGGCCTGATGAAGTGGGTCGCCAAGGCCGGCGCCGCGAAGGGCATCTACGCCAGCATCGTCGCGCCCGGCCCGGTCGAGACGCCGATGTGGCAGACCGTCACCCAGCGCGCCGCCCCGTCGCCCAACGGCAACGTGCCGCTCGGCCGCTTCGGCCAGCCCGAGGACATCGCCCAGGCGATCCTGTTCCTCTCCTCGCCCGCGTCGAACTGGATCACCGGAACGGTGCTCGACGTGAACGGCGGCATGCTGATGGACTGAGGCGATGAGCGGTTCCGAAACCATAGGATTCGTCGGCCTGGGCGTGATGGGCGGCCCCATGTGCCGCAACGTGGCGCTGAAGCATCCCGGCCGCGTCGTCGCCTTCGACCTTTCGTCCGCAGCGCTCGACGCGCTGGCGGATACCAGGGCCGAAAGGGCCGGCTCGGTCGAGGAGCTGGCGGCCGTGGCCGACGTGGTCTTCCTGTCGCTGCCCGGCGGGCCGCAGGTCGAGGCGGTGGCGGGCGGGCCGGTCGCCGCGCATGCGCGGCCGGGCTCGGTGGTGGTCGACCTTTCGACCACGCCGGTGGCGCTGGCGCGCAAGGTGGCGTCGGATCTCGCCGCCAAGGGCATCGCCTTCGCCGACGCGCCGGTGGCGCGCACCCGCGAGGCGGCGCAGCGCGGCGAGCTCAGCATCATGGTCGGCGCGCCGCAGCCGGTGTTCGACCGCATCCGGCCGCTCCTCGCCTACATGGCGACCGACATCACCCATGGCGGCGACGTCGGCGCCGGGCAGGTGCTGAAGCTCGTCAACAACATGCTGGTGTTCGAGAACGTGGTGACGCTGGCCGAGATGATGGTGCTGGGCGAGAAGGCGGGCGTCGCGCCCGCAACGCTGCTCGACGCCGTCTCGAAGGGGTCGGGCGACAGCTTCGTCCTGCGCAACCACGGCCGCAAGGCCATGCTGCCGCGCGACTTTCCCGAAAAGTCCTTCCCGCCCGAATATGTGCTGAAGGACATCGACTACGTCTTCCAGCTCGCCGCCGAGACCGGCGTGCCGCTGAAGGCCGCCGAGACCGTGCGCAGCTATTACGAGCGCGCCGTCGCGCAGGGGCTGGGCGGCCGCTACTTCCCGGCCGTCATCCGCCTCGTCGAGGACGGCGTCATGGCGGAGGACGAGACATGAGCGGCTTTCTCGGCGACCTCTTCCCGCTCCTGTGGTCGGGCATGATCATGGGCTGCCTCTACGCGCTCGGCGCGCTGGGGCTGGTGATGATCTTCAAGTCGTCCAAGGTGGTGAACTTCTCGCACGGCAATGTCGCGGGCCTCGCGGCCTTCCTCGTCTACGGGCTGTCGAGCGGCACGCTGATGAACCTGTCCTGGGGCTCGGCCGTGCTGGTGACCATCGTCGCCATCGTCGCCGTCGCCTTCCTCACCTATGCGATCATCTCGCCGCTGGTCTTTTCCTCCGACCTGACGGCGACCATCGCCACGCTCGGGATCGGGCTGATCGCGCAAGGGGCGACGCTGCTGATCTTCGGCGCCGACATCGTCAGCCTCGACCTGCCGGTGCCGCGCTACAGCACCTCGATCCTGGGCCTGCGCATCACCGGCTACGACCTGACGGTGCTGGCGGTGGCCGTGGCGACCATCGGCGGCCTGTTCTTCGTCATCGACCACACCAAGCTCGGCATCGCGTTCCGCGCCATCTCGCACAATCCCTTCGCGGCCGAGGTCTGCGGGCTGAACCTGCGTTCCATCCACGTCTTCTCGTGGGTGGTGGCGGCGATCCTCGGCGTCGTCGGCGCGCTGCTGATCGTGCCGACCACCTTCCTCAGCTCGACCACGGTCGCGGCCTTCATGCTGCAGGCCTTCGCGGCCGCCGTGGTGGGCGGGTTCGCGAGCCTGCCCGGCGCGCTCGTCGGCGGCATCCTGATCGGTGTGTTCATGAACCTCTTCACCTTCTACGTCTCGCCGGAGTTCTCGAGCACCTTCCTGCTGGTCGTCATCCTGCTGGCGCTCGACATCTTCCCCAACGGCGTGCTGGCGCGCGCGGGAGGCTCGCGTGTCTGAGAGCGTGGCTTCCCTTTCCGCCCGCGGCGGCGCCCCGGCCGAGTGGCGGCGGCTCAGTGCCGGCCGCGCGCTGTCGTTTCTGCTCGTCGCTGCGCTGCTCTGCCTGCCGTTCTTCCTCAGGGGGTCGTGGACCTACACGCTCGGCCTGTGCTTCGCCAACGCCATCGGCGTCCTCGCCGTCAGCGTGCTGGTGCGCTATGGCGGCGAGGTGTCGATCGGCCACGGCTTCTTCGCCGCGGTCGGGGCCTATACGGTGGCGATCCTCGAGAACCGCCTCGGCGTCCCGCTGGTCGTGAGCCTTCCCGCCGCCGTGGTCCTCGGCGTGGTGCTCGGCATCTGCTTCGCCTGGCCGTCGCGCAAGCTCTCGGGCATCTATCTCGCGGTCTCGACCATGGCGTTGGCGCTGGCCGCGCCCGAGCTCATCAACAATGCCAGCGGCTGGACCGGCGGCTTCGAGGGGCTCTACGTCTCGCGCGAGGTCGTGCCCGGCGTGCCGATGTCGCTCCAGCGCTACTACGTCGCCCTGTTCGCGCTTCTCGCCGTCGCCTATGCGCTGGCGCGCCTCAGGCAGTCGCGGCAGGGGCTGACGCTGCTTCTCGCCCGCTCGCATCCGGCCGCGGCCGACGCCTTCGGCACCCGGCGCGTGTGGGCGCGCGTGGCGGTCATGGGCATAAGCTGCGGCATCGCTGCGCTCTCCGGCGCAGCACTCGCCTTCGCCGGCTCGACCGTCTCGCCCGGCGGCTTCACGCTGTGGTTCTCGATCTTCCTGCTCGTCGGCTCCGTGGTCAGCTTCTACGGCCTCACCCTGCATCGCGCGCTGATCGGCGGCGCCTTCCTGACGCTGGTGCCGCAATTCCTGTCGGGGTCGGGCGCGTGGATTCCGGTGCTCTACGGCACGGCGCTTCTGGGCGTGATCCTGGCCGGGCACTACGCGCCGCAGGTCGCCGCGCGTTTCCGGCGCAAACCGGAGGGCGCGTGATGGATGCGGCGAACAGGACGCTGAGGGGCGAGGGCATCGCGCTCGCCTTCGGCGGCATCAAGGTGCTGAAGGGCCTCGACGTCGAGTTCCGCCCCGGGGAGATCACCGGCCTGATCGGGCCGAATGGGGCGGGCAAGACCAGCCTCTTCAACTGCCTGACTGGCGCCTACCAGCCGCAGCACGGCACGATCAGCTATGCCGGCCAGCCGCTCGACGGGCTGTCGCCCGCCGCCCGCGCGCAGAAGGGCGTGGTGCGCAGCTTCCAGACGGTCGCGCTCTGCCCCGACCTGACGGTGCTGGAGAACGTGATGATCGGCCTGTCGCGCAACTACCATGCCGGCTGGGCCAACGCCTTCCTGCCGCTGCCGAGGGGCCGCAG
>JACZJD010000310.1 GCA_014860725.1 Aquamicrobium sp. | reverse complement strand
GCGCTATCGGGCGGGCCCGGCACGCCCCAGACGGGCCATGCGCCCTGCGCGATGGCGGCGGCAGCAATGAACGGAGCGACGAGCAGGACGCCGAGCAGCCGCGCCTGCCGCGCGCGCTCCGCGCCCGCGACGGCAGGATGGACGAGACGGTCGCATCCCGCCTTCAGGCCGGTAAGCCAGTCGTCCTTTCTGCCTCTCTGTGCACTCAACTCAACGCACCCTTGCCGCGTCCGCTTCGCGGATCGAACTCTTTATCGGGACCCTCGCATCCCCGGTTTAAGGAATGAATAAACGCAGCCCTTCCGGCGCCCGCCACAACCCGCCCGGGGCGGTTTTCCCCGCCGGAATTTCCTGCAATTTCCGGTCATGGTAAACGGAGGGTAACGGGCCGGAGGGCCGCGATCCGCCCCTGCGGAAGCATTGCCGGCGAACGAAATCGCCGACTTATCCCTTTCCTTTCAATGTGTTGACCACACTACGGAACACTCCGGACTTATGCGGCATTTGTATCGAATTGTAATCGAACTGCGGTCGTTAAAATTCGAATCGATTTTGCCGAGAATCCGACCTGCTTGCGCAAGCCGTCCTTTGCATGGCCAGATCATAAGTGAGCCGGCACGCGGACAGGGGCAAGAGGTCCGCAGGGGCATTCGAGGGTGAGGATATGGGTTTCCTGATCAAGTCCGCGTTCTGGCTGTCGCTGGTGCTGCTCATCATCCCGTTCGGCGGCAAGGACGGCGAGTCGACCGTCGGCGCCGTGGAGGCGTTCTTCGCCGCCCGGGCCGTGGTCGACGACATGTCCGGCCTGTGCGAGCGTCGGCCGGAGGCGTGCGAAGTCGGCCGCTCGGCGCTGCACACCATCGGCGTCAGGGCACGCGAGGGTGCGCGCATCGCCTACGGCATGCTCGACGAGCGCTTCGGCGAGGAGCCCGTCGAGGTCGCGGAGAGCGGCGAGCCGCTGCACACCGGCTCGGTGCCGGTTCCGTCCGCGCGCACGGATGTCGCCCCCGCGGATGCCGGCCGGGAGTGACACCGGCCGCTGCGTGCCCTATATGCGGGCGACATGAGCGCGACCATCGACACCATTCGCGACGACTTCTCCTTCCTCGAGGATTGGGAAGACCGCTATCGCTACATCATCGAGCTCGGAAGCGGTCTCGCCCCCTATCCGGAAGAGGCGCGCGACGACGTCCACAAGGTTCCCGGCTGCGTCAGCCAGGTGTGGCTGCACACGACGCGCGCCGCCGGCACGGACCCCGTCATCACCTTCCTCGGCGATTCCGACGCCCATATCGTGCGCGGCCTGGTGGCGATCATGCTGGCGCTGTTTTCCGGCCGCAGGGCCTCCGAGATCCTCGCCACGGATGCGGAGGCGACCCTGCGCGAACTCGGCCTCGACGAGCACCTGACGCCCCAGCGCGCCAACGGCCTGCGCTCGATGGTGCAGCGCATCCGCCGCGAGGCGGAGGCCGCGCTGTCCGCGCCCGCCTCGGTCGTCTGACCGCCTTCGTCACGTCCCGCTAGCGCCGGTCGATGGTCGGCCGGTAGTCCGCCGTCCCCCAATGCAGGATCGGCGGCTTTGACGCCGTGCCCGTTTTCGGCCGAGGCGGCTCGTAGTGGCGCGCCAGCGCCCCCAGCGCGGTCTTGAGCACCACCTTCGCCGAACGCACCGGCCAGCCGCGCTCCATCTCGACCTGCTCCAGCCCCTTGAGGAAGCAACACACGTCGATCAGCACGCCGGAAAGCTCCGGCCCCACCGCCTCGATCGCCGCCTCGACCCGCCGCCGCGCGGCAAGCGCGGCATCGGTCAAGTCGGCGATCCCGCCGGCATCGCCCCGCCTGCGTCCGGCCGAGCCGGCCGCACCCCAGTTGACGCCGAGCCGGGGAACGAGCTGGCCGCGCTCGTAGTCCGCCCGCAGCCGCTCGCCCGCGCCGAACTCGCGCGCGTCGATGAACGGACGTCCATCCTTGCCCCTGCGGCGATGGAGGAGCGCCAGCGGCGACTCGGCATGGTTGACGGTCACGGTCTCGCGGCCGCTCTCAGTCACCACGACCGCGCTGCCGCGCTCCTGATGCGGCGGGTAAAGCGGATCGGCCGCCGTGGTCGTCGCCTTCAGCGCGGCACGCCCGGCCTCTGTCAGGTGCAGCATCGCGTTCTCCTCCACAACCAGCGCGCGCCGTTTCAAAGCGTCGAGCGCGGTGGCTTCCACGCCCACCACCCCGCGCTCGCCGCCGTCGAGCAGCACGCGGCCGGCCGCCGCGGCGGCGCGTGGACACACCTTTCCCTTCGCCAGAAAGCGCAGCACGCGCAGTCCGGCCCGATCCTGCCTCGTTCCCTGCATCGTTACGCCGCCGTCATGCTCCGCGCCGCCCAGACGCTGAATGCGGCATGCACCACCTGCTCCACCCGCGCGACGATGGCGTCGAACTCCTCGTCCTCGCGCAGATCCTCGATCTGGTGGCACGCATAAAGCACGGTCGTGCGGTCGCGCCCGAAACCCTGCCCGACCTCGCGCATGCTGAGGTGAAGCCGCACATGCGCCACATACATCGCGATCTGGCGCACCCGGCTCACGGCAACCGTGGAGCGGCCGGGGCTGCGCAATTCCCTGCCGGAGACGCCGAACAGCGCGGCCACGATGTCGATCACGCCATCGCATGCGGCGGCGATCCACTCCTGCGACGGATGCCACCGTCCCGGGGGCGAAGCGCTTTCGGCCGCGGAGGAGCCGGACCCCGGCTTGCGGTCCGGAACCGCAGACTGCCGCTCCGGTCTTGCCGCATCGCTGCGCTTCCGTCCTTCCTCCTTCTTTCTCGCCGCCGTCTTTCTCACGAACACCCCCTCGATGATAGGAATATGTTCTTATATCAAAGCAGAGGGCAGAAGTGAACAAATTAGGAACAAATACCTTTCGCCGAACAACCAGCGGCTTGCTTTCATTCGCATATTTCCGGCAG